>NZ_JAAHHM010000105.1:0-22823 GCF_010692445.1 Moorena sp. SIO3E8
TTACTGGGTATATCAGGTTAATCCGGACAATTTTGGAATATACCAATTTGTTATTAGTTGTGATATTGGAAAGATCGCGCGTAAGCTATCAGCGTGTCGCGTATCAGCCAACGGCTTAATGCTTACGATCGCGCAACGGATGATTCGAGGGCATGTTACCTATAGGTGAGTCTCTGGTATAGGAGTCCCCAGGGCAGGCGCGGACATGACAAAAGTCTCAAACCTAAGTAAGCGCAAGAGTTTGACTTCTGACTTCTGACTTCTGACTTCTGACTTCTGCTATAACTCGGGAGTAATCACAAATACCAATTACCCTTTACCAATTACCAATTACTCAAGCTTGACAATATTAATGTTTTAGTAAATTATAGGAAACCTCAAATTCCAGAAGTTTCTCCAACGTTTCTAGCTTCTTCAACCCAGCTATCAAACAACTTTTGATTCTTTTTAATCCATTCTTGGCTATGGCGACGGATATCTGCTGGGCTATTTTCCCCCTTTTCGGCCCGTAGGCTTTCAGCATTAATATCCTCAATCGACATCTTAAATCGCTCAAATAATCGTCTGGCTGCTGGGTTGGCTGCTATAAATTTTTTGTTGGCCACAAAGCGGATCTGATCCACCGCGAATCCGAGATTTTTACCATCGATTGAAGTATGTTTTTCTGTCAACCCTTTCTGGGGTCCTGGTAGATTGGTTTGGGCAACTTCTAGCCAAACCACATCCTCACCTGGTTTTAATACCGTACCCAGCCATAGGGGAGTCCAAGTGTAGTAAAGGACTGGTTTTCCTTGTTTGTAGCGAGCAATGCTATTCGCAATTAAAACGCTATATTCTCCTTGGTCGTGTTCGACAGTATCCCTGAGCCCATAAGCATCTAAGTGATGCTCAATAACTAACTCACATCCCCAACCAGGAATACAACCGGCTAAATTTGCCTTACCATTTCCATCGAAGTCAAAGAGTTTGGCAATTTTAGGGTCTTTGAGTTGCTCCAAATTGGTGATATTGTATTTTTCAGCAGTTTTTTTATCAATCTGATACCCTTGCAACAGATCAGAAACAATAACTCCAACTCGCTCTAATTTCTTTTCGCCACCATTTTTTTCAAAGAATTCTGTGTGTAACTTTTCCCAGTGGCTAGCGGTAAAATCGAGGTCGTTATTACCCAAAGCGATGTGGCTGGTGGTTGGTTGGAGTTGTTTGGGTTTTTCAATCTCGTAACCGAGCTTTTCCAGAGCCGTGTTAACGATGTGTGTCATGAATTGTGAATCGGCTAGATAACCATAGGTAGAGCGTACCTTCACCCCTTTCCCAGGTAGGGCTATTTCTGATCCAGTTAATTCGGTTGTAGCTTGGGGAATTTGTTGCCAGCTGATGAAACCCACAAGCAATGCCACTAAAACCGTTACAGCAACAGTAGTCCCAGTCCGTGGTTTACTGGTTAACCTCAAACGCACAAAACCAATCGGTCCTCGCTCTAGCCAAGGGATTTGGTTGTTGCCTTGACTCACCACTTGAGTGATCCGGTCGAGCATCACCGCAATTAGGACGATGCTTAATCCTCCCACAGCAGCTAGTCCGACATTCACCCGACCGAGACCTTGTAAGACCATCTGTCCCAATCCCCCGACACCAATCATAGAAGTCACCACGGACATCGATAGTGCTAATAGGATGGCTTGGTTGACTCCAGCTAGGATAGTTGGCATGGCTAGGGGAATTTGCACTTCCCAAAGCATTTGTCTTGGGGTTGAACCAAATGCGATCGCAGCTTCGACAACTTCTGTAGATACTTGTCGGATTCCTAGGTTGGTCAGGCGAATCAAGGGGGGGACAGCAAAGACTAGAGTAGCGATTACTCCAGGGACTGCACCAATGCCAAACAGCATTACCACTGGGACAAGATAGACGAATGACGGCAGGGTTTGCATGGCATCAAGCAGAGGTCGCAGGAATTTCTCGACGCGATCGCTACTAGCACAGGCAATGCCAAGGGAAATGCCAATCACCACGCAAAAGACTACAGCTGTCACCACTAGCGCCAGGGTAGTCATGGCTTGTTCCCAAGCTCCAAAAAAGCCAATCAAGGTCAAGGCAATAAGGCTATAAATAGCAATTTTACCCCCAGCAATTTGCCATACTATCAAGCCCAGAATAATCAGGAAAATTAGGGGAGGAATCGATAGGAAAAGCGATTGTATCCCTTCCAGAGTCCAGGTAATGGGCAAGCTAATTGCTTGAAAGAAGGGACGGAAGTTGTCAACTAGGAAATTAACTACTGCGGTAATCCACTCGTCCAGGGGTAAGGTATAAAGCTCAAAGGGATTCAAGATAATATCTAGACCGACTTGGCTTGTTGCGATATTATTAAGGGATAGAATTAAAGAATTGAACACAATACTATTCCGAGGAACCTTCTTCTAGTATAGATTGTCGATTTATCTAGATATTTTCTTTGTAAGCATTCAGCATTCAGCATTCAGCATTCAGCATTCAGCATTCAGCTAAAGCGCTACTTGAGATGCTACTTGAGGTGCTATCAGCTGTTGTCTTGGACAAGCTTTTGAGGTTTGCCAATACTAGCGATCAGATCAGACTGTTCCACCATTCCTTTGAATGTACCGTCAGTATCGACTACAGCAACAGGAAGTCCATCTCGGTAGAGGTGAAATATATCTTCTAGGTGGGTTAAAGCGTTGACTGTGGGGAAATCTGTTTCCATCACTTCAGTAATGTCTTCACTGCCTTTTTGGAGGACTGCTTCGAGCCATTGTTTCTTGACAATTCCAACTGGTTTGCTGTGTTCATCGACAACATACATTTGTTGGAGGTGATGGTCTATCATCTGTTCCAGTCCAGCCGTAGCAGAGTTTTCTGTAAGAACTAAGGCAGGGGTTTGACGAGCAATTGAGCCAGTTTTTAGGACTTGGGCGCGGTTAACATCTTGGATGAATGCACTGATGTAGTCGTCAGCTGGTTGGTTAATCAGTTCTTCTGGTGTGCCAATTTGGACAATATAACCGTCTTTCATCACTGCTATGTGATCACCCATCTTCAGGGCTTCTTGAATATCATGGCTGATAAATACAATGGTTTTGTGCAGTTCTGTTTGGAGTCGCAGTAATTCATCCTGCATGTCCCGCCGAATTAGGGGGTCGAGGGCGCTGAATGCCTCATCCATAAGTAAAATCTCGGCATCTGTGGCTAAAGCGCGGGCTAAACCTACCCGTTGACGCATCCCACCACTGAGAGCAGACGGTAAATAATCCGCCCATTGGGATAAACCTACTACTTCTAAGGTTTCCAAGGCTTTTTTGCGGCGTTTGGCTTGATCTATCCCCCGGACCTTGAGACCATACCCTACATTTTCTGCAACTGTTTTGTGGGGAAATAATCCAAATCGCTGAAACACCATTGATACCTTGCTCTGGCGAATCTCTCGCATCCGCTTCTCATCAACATGGGCAATGTCTTCATCATCGATATAGATATTGCCGCTGGTGGGATTAATTAAGCGGTTAATACAGCGAGCTAGGGTGGATTTTCCGGAACCGGATAACCCCATGACCACAAACAATTCTCCTTTATTGACGGTCATAGAGACATCGGCAATACCTAAGACTTGACCGGTTTTTTCTAAGATAGAATCCCTACTCCCACCTTGGCGAAATAGTTTGAGGGCAGCTTGGGGTTTTTCGCCATAAATTTTAATCAGATGTTCAATACGAATTTTGGGGTTTGAATTAATAGTAGTCATTAGTAATTGTTGAAAATGGTAAAAGGTTACTTGAAAAAAAAATTGATTCGTAAAAACCCCTAGTTTATAACAGTTACTCAGCAGGTTTATTACTGAGGCACTCAGCACTTTTTATTGCCATTTACCTTAAATTTAATCTGGGTCAATCCCTGCCTGTCGCAGTCGTTCTGCTAATTGCTCAGCTCGTTGCTCAGCTACTTCAGCTCGTTGCTCAGCTACTTCAGCTCGTTGCTCAGCTGCTTCTTCTGGTAAGGGAACTAGATTCCCATCCCGGTCATAAAAGCGCAGCCATACTGCTGAGGTTTCTTCAATGGTTCCAGACCATAGTCCTAACCACAAGCCTAAGGGCTGACACCATAGCCACCCTTGTTCATTTGGGGTTAGCTCCTGGTAGCCATTGTCTATATCTAAATACCATCCTTGCAATGAATCTGGGTCAAAGGGTTGGTAGACAAAATAATTTGGAGTGCGGAAGGTCTGGCAGTAGATGCTCTTCTTTTTACCTGTATCAACTTGCTTTGTGGAGGGGGACATCAGTTCGATTATCACATCTGGGTAGCGACCCTGTTCTTCCCATACTACCCAGCCCAGGCGTTCTCGGCTACCGTCTACATTCAAGACTACAAAGAAATCTGGCCCGCGAAAGTCCCGGTTTCGTGCTTGTTCACTGCTGAAGTAAACAAACATATTGCCCCCAACAAAGTAATCGTCTCGGTCAGCTAAAGCAACGCGCAGTGAACGGATCAGGACGTTCATGGCTATGCGGTGGCGTTGACACTCCCCGTCCTACAAGGACGAGGATTCTTTCTTCCCAGGGATTCCAATGAACTTGCCCTCAGAAAGCATCTTGACCGTGTGCCCCACGGCTGCAAGTCCGCGTATAGCGATTATTTGAGCAGCTGCCACATCTCTGTCGGTTGTGTAGCCACAATGTTCGCAATGATGTATGCGCTCAGCTAAGGTCTTTTTGCCAGTTTCAGTTAAACAATTGGGACAAATTTGGCTAGTCTTTTTAGAATCTACTTTTTGAAAATAGACACCACGATAGGCGCAACACTGCTCTAATATCTTAAAAAACTGTCCCCATCCCGCATCTAGACAGTGCTTTCCTAGCATTCCCTTAGCCAATCCTTTGAGATTTAGATCTTCAACAAAGATCATCCCAGCCCAATCGCAAAGATTATGAGCTAATTTCCAGTAATAATTTTTTCTAATGTTAACGATTCGCTCGTGTAGCTTGCTGACTTTTGCTTGTGCCTTACAACGGTTGCTACTTCCTTTACGCTTTCTGCTTACCCTCTTTTGCAGCAATTTAAGCTTGCGTTCGAGACCCTTGAAAGGACGTGGATTAGGAAATAATTTCCCGTTACTAACAGCAACAAAATGTGAAATTCCCACATCAATGCCCAAGGGTTCCCCATGAGGCATAATCTGAGGAACATCAACATCCCATTGCAAAGTCAACATCACATACCAGCCAGTAGCACGTCTGACCACTCTGGCTTGTTTAACTACGGCATCAGAAGGTATTTCCCGTGATTGCCGCATCTTTACCCAGCCAATTTTGGGCAATTTAACTTTTCCAGATTCAACTGGTTTGACTCCTAGTTGTGGAAAAACAAAAGATCGCATTTGTCCCTGCTTCTTAAAGCGAGGAAAGCCATGACCTTGTTCCCACATACTAACAAAAGCTTTTTCTAGCCTTTTGAGCGTTTGTTGTAAGACATGAACTTGAACAGCTCTAAGCTCTTCAATAGCTTTTCTGGCAGCGGTTAACCCACGGCATTGACTGGCATAAGTAGGACGGGTTTGCTCTGCTGGAATGATGTATTCACTACGAACAGAGCAAGCATTAACCTGACAACTACGAGATTTATACCAATCCTTCCTTTCTGCTAGTGCATAGTTATAGACTTTGCGACACTGTTCAAGCCAGTTTTCAAACAAAGATACTTGCTTAGCGGTAGGTTTTAATTTGAACTCGTAGGTTAGATTGAACACTTTACTTGCCTCCTTAATTCAAGGATATCACATTCTTGAATTAACGCCCATCCTTAATTCAAACATAAAATCTTTTTAAAGCCGCCCTAAAAGGGCGGGGCTTGAAACCCAATATTTTTGGTCATTTTGTCAACTTCTATGGCTTGCTCCAACACCACGATAGTCCAAGATAGTGTTATGGCTGGCTCATGCGTTCGCGTAGCGTGACCCTAGGTCAATCGCATTTACTAATTATGCTATAATCATGGTCAGTGCTAGGGTTTTGAGCATAAACATGAACGATAAACCCTCAACCCCTTTCTGATCGAATAATAATCAACCAAAGCTCTAGAAGTTAAACTGGGTTCGCAGCAGTCCAACTCCAATGGTGTCATTTTCATCATTGTGTTCTGGATCGATAATCACCAAAACACCAGGAGTGATAAAGATTCTATCAGTGAGTGGGTAGCGATAAGACAGTTCAAGATGGTATGATACATCGCGGTCGCGACGACCAACAACATCATTACTAGCTAGTCTTGGAGGCATGCCAACTATGAGATTCAACTGGCTGCCTAGTTTTCCGATGTCTGGAAAAGCGGCGGTAACTGCCCAGCTCCAAATATCTGCTTTTGATCCGGTTGATCCATCGAAATCATTGTTGCGGGGTGAGGATTCTGCGATCGCATTGCTATAACCAAGCCAACCGCCTAGGGTAAAGCGATCGCTAAATCGATAGCTAGTGGATACACCCAAGCTATTTGATGAGGTGGCTGTATTTGAGCCAAAGGGAGATTGAGCGAATTGGCTACCGAGAAACGATGCAGTGTTGGCTGTTTCAGGAGAGTAGTACCGGACATAGGTCAAGGCCATACCAAAGCGATCAGAGGGAGTGAGGGTCACCTGAGCCAAAGCACCAAAGGCACCATTGAACAGTCCAAAGTCTGAATTAGAGGCAGAACCAGTGTAATAGGCCGCTCCAGTAGCAATCACGTGATTGAATTGATAGTATATCCCAGCACCAGCACCAAAACCCAGCTCGTAGATGTAATTATTGAATCCAAAACTGGAAATGGAAAATGCTGGATTGAGGGTGGGAATCAAAGCAGTTGCTCCCTGACCTGCTGCTGCTATAGATACCAGACCTTTATTGCCTAGGGGAAACCGATAGAACAGCTGGTTTAATCTCACATCATTACCAGTATTAGTGGCAAAACCAAACTTTGTCATGGCTGTGCCGGTGAAACCAGTGCTAAAGTTACTGGTATTCCCTGCCCGAAGTCTAGTGCGCAAAAGGTCTCGACCAGTAAAACTGGTGTCAAAGTTGAGAATTGCCCGGCCTCCCAACAGAGTATTAGTATCATCAAAATCTTCTGTTGGGCTTTGACCAGAAGGAACTGCTTTTTTCCCCCCAAAGCCAGTAGCTAGAGCAATATCTACACTCCCACGCAAGATAGTAGTAGTAGAAAACTGATGGTCTTCGAGGAAAGTCACCCGCCCTTCCAAGTTATCGACCCGAGCCTGTACAGTAGCCAATTCATCACTGAACTCTTCTTGTAGCCTTTGCATTGCTGCTAAATCAGCTTCGGTTACCAAGTCTGCTGTTTTGCCAATAATCATGGCATTCACCCGATTTAGGCAAAAATTCAAGCCAAACGCAAACTCGTAGCGAGTCAGGGCGCGGTTACCGCGATAGCTGTCATCCTCGTAACCAGTCAGGCATCTATAGCGCTTCAACAAAGACTGTAGTGCTTCGTAAGCCCAATCAGTGGGTTGGACATCAGACAGTTCATAAACTGGTGTTACCCGCTCCATTGGTTGATTACTAAACGGGTCTGTCACACCTAAGTTTTGGGATATATCTAAACTATTATCTAGACTATTATCTAGACTATTGGAGTTAGTCTGAGTAGATGGGATGTCTAATAGTTTGGAAATCGGTGCTACCTGACCCATAGAGGGATTACTCACAGTGTCTGCCACCTCTAGGTCTGGCGGTGACTCCAGACTAGTCAAGCTAGCTGTCGATATCCCAGAATGGGGAATAGACGTAGTAGTCTTAAACTCCAGTTCATCGTGGAATTGGTCGGTTTGAGGAGTTTTTGGGGGAGTTTTTAAGTACTCTCGCGCTAGATATTTCGGGCTGGGATTAAGATCTGACCAATCTGGTGATGGGTTAGGGTCTATGGCGGTCAAGGTTTCTGGTTCGCTCTCAGCCATGGCGGGGGTAATGGTTACCAAATGGACACCAAGTACTATCGGTGTCAGTGGTAATGCACCGCAAAATTTTTTCACAAATCTCCTCACACAACAAAAATAAGTTGAATTTTGTCCTTCTATGGAACAACCCTGATGTTGTTATTCACAGCTTCGATGGCTCGGTTAGCAACATCTTCCGGTATCCGAGTGTACTGTAGATCTTCGTTCAAGTCTTGACCCTCAGTCAGAATCCAATTTATCAGGTCTTTAACCCCTTGGGCTAGTTCTGGTTTAGGATACTTTTCGTAGACAAACAGCCAAGTTATACCTACAATTGGATATCCCTCTTCTGGGTCATCTATATTTTCGATGGTGAAGTCATCATTGAACTGCACATTGTCTAGGGCTTTATTCGCTTGATCAACGGTAGGCTTGACGTAGCGACCAGCTTGGTTTTCCAGCCTGGCCATTGGTAGGTTAAGCTGTTTAGCATAACTCGCTGGTACATAGCCAATGGCACCGTCAATTCGCTTAACTTCGCTAGCTACTGGTCCATTTCCCGGAACACTAGAGAAGACCTTAAAGCCCCAATTAGGTTTTCTACTGGCTCGGATTCTGCCATTAGTAATTTCATTTAAATATTTAGTAAAAATAAAGCTAGTGCCGCTAGTGCCTGAGTGGACAACTACTTGAATCTTACGGTTTGGCAGGCGGGAGTTAACTTGCTTCCAATTAGAAATTTGACCTGTGAAGATTTTACCTAGAGTTTCTCTGGATAGCTTAACATCGGTGGTTATTCCTTGAAGATTATAAACCACAGCCAAAGATCCTCCAGCCGTTGGTACCATCAACAAACCCCGTTTCATTGAGTTTCTCTCTACAGGAGTTGGAATTACATTGCTCGCTCCGAAGTCAACGGACTGATTCAGAAATCGTCTAATCCCACCACCACTGCCAATGGCACTGTATTTGAGCTTTACATCTGTTGTTTGTTCTTGGTATTCTCTAAAGTAACGCCGATAAAGAGGTTCAGGAAATGTAGCTCCCGCACCAGTCAGGGATTGAGCGATCGCACCACTGATAGAACCAAAGCCAACGGTAACGGTTACCGCTGTTGCTGTTAAAACCTTTTGCCAAAAAAATTGATAGCCAATCATTAATGTATCCTTAATTTATTCTAGTATTACAATTTTTAGTATTCTTAATCCTATAGATTACGCGATCGCTGAAAGCGGGACTTCGTCCATCGCGTCAATAACAATGTAAGCATTCAGCGGTCAGCCGTGAGCTGTCAGCCTTCAGCTAAAAGCTCACGCTATGGAACCGTCAGCTGATGTAACAGAGATTAAACCAATGCTTACTTGTTTTATTCAAAAGCACCTCATTAGCTGATAGCTGATAGCTGATAGCTGATAGCTGATAGCTTACATAACAATATAATTTATATGACGACCATTTTAAGTCTAAAGTTTCGCAAATTTTACTGGCGTTATAAGTGGGCAATCAATAGTGGGCAATCAAATTTATCTCATCAGAGAGTTTACTAGAAAACTCTAAGCCAAGTTTAATGCTATTTTACAAGAAAGGAAACATTTTTTTGGTGTGACATGGAGATGAGTTTACTGCGAAAATTTAGCTTGACACTGGTTTCATTCCTTGCGCTTAGTCTCCCAGCTGGCAAGGCATTTGCCCAAAGCTTTGGGGGGATATTCCAGGAGATTTCTATCTCTGAAGTGCCAGCTCCTGCTATCACTGCGGCCACTGTTGCTGCTGGTGTTTCACCCACGGATGCAGCTATCGAGATTGGGGCTGATGGCAAGCTAATCTATGGACTGAGTGGTCAGAACTCCCAGGGCAACCGCTTTGAAGTGGATGTCAATGCCATTGGGGAAATTCAGCAGGTTGAAGAAGAAATTGACCAGAGTCAGGTACCCCCAGAAGTACTCAAAGGTCTAAGAGTCTGGCTACCTGACTTCCAGCCTACTGTGATTAGGAGGAGCGTCCGGGCCACAGACGTTATATACGAATTCAATGGTAAGGATGTGCAAGGCAACAACCTTCAAATTGAAATGCCGTCCAAGGGTGGGAGGTTGATCCTCTTTACCTATTGAACCAGAGAGTAACTCTACTATGGTTGCTCTAAACCGGGTGCATCTCATTAAAGCTGTTTGACCCGGTGGCTGGAACGGGCATCTTGGTGGAACCGGCATCTTGGTGGAACGGGCATCTTGGTGGAACCGGCATCTTGGTGGAACGGGCATCTTGCCCGTTACAATGACCTACTCTACGCCACTACTATGAGCCAACAGTGGTATTTTGATTCACTGCTTGGATGGCTTGACGAGCAATATCCTCTGGAATCCTGGTGTACCCCAGTTCCCCGTTGAGGTCTTGACCTTTAGTGATAATCCAATTAACCATATCTTTAATGCCCTGGGCTTTGGCCTGAGTGGGGTACTTCTGGTACAGTAGCAGCCAAGTTAGACCGACAATTGGATAACCATCGGCTGGATCGTTAAGTTTGAGGGTGAAGTCCTGGTTAAACTCTACGTTGAGCAGCCCTTTACTGGCTTGCTCAAGACTAGGCTTAATATAGCGACCCTCTTGATTTTCAATCCTAGCGCTAGGAAAGTTGTTTTCTAGAGCATAATTAGCCTCTACATAGCCAATGGCACCGTCAATCCGCCGCACTTCCGCAGCTACTCCACCATTTCGAGGACGGCTTGAGAAGACCTTGAAGCCCCAATCTGGTTTTCGGCTAGGTTTGATCAGACCATTGGTAATCGCACTCAAGTAGTTGGTGAATATGAAACTAGTACCGCTGCTATCTGAGCGCACAACAACTTTTATGTCTCTTCTGGGCAGGTAAGTGTTAACTTGCTTCCAATTACCAATTTGACCAGTAAAGATTTTGCCTAGAGTCTCGCGAGATAATCTGACAGAGCTGACTACACCTTGCAGATTGTAAATCACTGACACAGCTCCCCCCGCTGTTGGCACCATTTGCAACCCCCGTTTCATCTGACTTTTTTCCTCCTCGGTTGGGGGCATATCAGTGCCAGCGAAATCAACAGACTCGTTAATGAATTCCTCAATACCACGACCACTGCCAATGGTACTGTAACTTATATTAACGCTGGTTTCTTGTTGGTATTGGGAAAAGTAACGCTGGTAAAGGGGTTCGGGAAATGATGCACCGGCACCAAACAATAGTATTGCACTTGCTGCCTTGAGTGAAATCAATACAATGGCAACTGTAACTGTTAAGGTTATCAATGTCCGACGGGACTTGATTACAGCTAAATTCATTTGTCTATAAGGATTCAGGATAACTTAAGAGTACAGATAGTTGGTTGGTAATTGGTAAGCATTCATAGCAAAGGGAACAGGGAACAGGGAACAGGGAACAGGGAGTAGGGAGTAGGGAGTAGCGATGCAGCGCGGTCTTGGGGGTTTCCCCCATGAGCGACTGCATCAAGACGGGAGTAGGGAATATGGCATCAAAATTCTCTCAATTCCTACACGGATTGCTACAGCTATCAGCTATCAGCTATCAGCTATCAGCTTATGGGGGAAAGCATGACATTTAAATTTTTGTTAAGTGATTCAGGATTAGCTCCTCTAGCACCTGAAGTGACCAAGGGATAAACGTTCAGGAGTTTTGCGATTGGCCTTTGGGCCACGCTACGCGATCGCATCCTCCTCCTCTACCAGATGTTCGTGATGGGGGAAGAAATAACTCCTGAGAATATCAAAAAGACTGGCATGTCCAGTAAGCGATGGGAAAAGGTGTTGAACAGGTAGGTATTATGACCAACAATTACATCCGATGGAACTATGCCCGCTTCCTCGACTATGCTGCCGATCGCATCTTCCTACAAAAAGTAGGAGGTGGCTACATCTTTATCCACCGGATGCTGATGGAACACTTTGCCCAGATGAAGCCTGAGAATTGATAGGATGCTATAGCATTTTGATTTGAGATGTCAACAATAATATCAACCAGTATTTGCTCAGCCGATTGTTATCTAAAAAACTATGTTAATTTCTAATACATTGTTTCCTCATTCGCATAAAAATTATTAACAACAAGCCTGATCTATAGTAGAACCTGAAGATCGCGTAGTGTTGGCTGTGCTGATCTAACCTTTTTGTAGTTTTCCGGAACGCATCCTTTAACTCTTGTAGATCCTCTTGAATTTTCAAAGAGGGTGATTGCCACTTGAATCAACAAAAAATTGGGTACGTTTACTTGATTGAGGAGCTTAAACCCAATCAACAGCCGACTGGGTTCTACAAAATTGTAATAACTTCAAGGACACCGGAGGAAAGACTACCTCAACTGAGGACTTCAAGTACTTGTGATCTTAAGGTTTACTCTTTGATCAGCTGCTGGGACTCTAGTGCATTAGAAAAAGATATTCATCGCAAGTTTAAAGATTTTAAAAATTTTCAATCGAAGCGGAAAGGGAGAGAATGGTTCGATTTCAGAAACTACAACATTCATGAGGTTGTCGAAGAGATAAACTCATCTGTTAAAGATACTGCTCCTCCTGAACCAGGATACTCTAAAGGGAATCCGATCGTCGGAGCACTTCTGTTGCTACCACTATTGGGTATTGTTATTATTAACACCCAACCTAGTATTATAAAAGACCAAAGGAACTATCATGCCGCGCAGAATGTTTTTAACAGGAAAAATCTGGATGCATTTGAACAGTATACTCAGGCTCAAGAGAAATTTCAAAAATTTGCAGACTCTTCTAGTCATGAATGTGTAAAAAAATATGGTGAGGATATGGTTGCCGTCATTTCTGACTCTAAAACTTTTTTGAGGAGTACTGGAGATCACCGTCAAGCTTGGAAAAGATTTGAAGTTCTCCGGAAACAAGTATGGCCAAAACAACCTGTCTGTAATAAAATAATGGATGATATAGATAATAAAAATAATTAATTAATTATTTTTTCGGTAAAACTTGGATTGGCAGCGATTGCACTCTCTTAGTTATGATTGCAATCGCTTTGTTGTCATTATCTCAATTTTTACCGTGGCGACAAACAAGTCTGAAAACTTGTTAGGGTAGCATGTCACTTATGCAGAAAATTTGTACTAAATCTATAGACATTTCATGGGTTTAACCTTGCTCTGATGGTAAATAGTTCATCTGTTCTGCAACGCAAGACCTACTCCCTCTGAATAGATTGAAAAATAAGAAAACGATCGCCTTTGGCGCAGCGAAGCTGAACGCGGCAGTTTGTAATGGTGCGATCGCTTTCATGGAAAACCTCAAACTTTAGCCACTATGGACTACAGGGATTGATCTAGAAGATTACATTAAAACTCTTCACTCTCAATCTACCCTAGGAGCAACGGTTTCCTGCCCGTTTTGCAGCAGCGTCACGCTTTCCACCGTGCCGTCTGAGCCTTGGTTAAAGACAACTCGCAAATCAATGACCCGTGTAAAAAACTCAGTTTCGGAGGTAGGATAAAGCTTCAAGATAGACTGCCCTGTTCCCTGAATCCGCAATTGATTGGCTTGGGTGGTTATAGTTACCTGGAACTCAGGAGCAACCTGATAAGTTCCAATATAGCCCTCGTATACAGACGGATCTACCTTCACCACCTCAGAAACTGTGGGTTTGGAGTAGGGTTCCCCAAACACAATTGCTGCCAAATCCTGGGAAATTTGCTCTATATTGGCGGTTTCTATATTACTGAGCACAGCAACACTCACATCCTGGTCTGGGTAGTATACCAGATTAGTCACAAAGCCGTTAATTCCCCCACCATGACCAATGCGCTGATGCTTGGGCTGTTTGTTTATTACCAATCCATAGCCATAGAACAGATGGGGAGCTTCCTCAGGATTCATCGGTACTAAGGGAGAGGTCATAGTAGCGATCGCCTTATCCCTTAAGATCGTTTCATCTCCCACCCCATGGTCAAACAAAAACTGATTCCATCGAGCCAGATCCTCCACCGTGGAATATAGTCCTCCGGCTCCCTGTGGCACGAACATATTAATATACTCTGCCTTGAGATAGCCGTCATCAGTGAACTGATAACCATTTGCCAAGCCATCAATCACCGCCAAAGGATACTCGTAACCTGTGTTCTCCATCCCCTTTGGCTGGAGCAAATGCTCCTTTAGATAATCGCCATAGGACTGACCCGATACGGTTTCAATCACCTGGGTCAGCAGAATATAGCCTGAATTGCTGTAGCGAAACTCTTTTCCCGGCTCAAATTCCAAGGGGAGGTCTTGGAAGCGGGCAATCAACTCCTCAAGGGTCGTAGGTTTTGCCATCCATTGGGTATAATCCGGAAAACTAGTTAGGTTAGGAATGCCCGCCGTATGGGTTAGGAGGTGATGCAAGGTGATGCGATTCCCATGGGGATAATCTGGCAAGTAGGTAGAAACAGGAGCGTGTACATCAACCAACCCCAGATCCTGGAGTTGTAGAATCGCAGCAGCAGTAAACTGCTTTGTCACCGACCCCAACCGAAATCTAGTCTGGGGGGTATTGGGTAGCTGGTACTCTAGGCTAGCCATGCCATACCCCCTGGTAAACATGGTTTTACCTGCCTTGAGTACGATAACCGCCCCTGAGAACCACCCAATTTCATGGTGGGCTTTGAGATAGGCATCAATTTCGGCAGAAATACCAGACATTTGGTGAGCAGCGAGTTTCATTACTGATTTCAATCGATACATTTGTATCTTATTAGAGAAAAATCTGGCTTGGTAGTACCCTTCAGGGTACCTTTTATGTGAAAATTAATTAATATTAGACCTCTTGTGAATTAATTCTTAATTCTTAATTCTTAATTCTTAATTCTCTCCTCCTTCAAGCATAATTGATCCAATAACTCCCTCGGAATAGTCTAAAAATCTTCTAACAAAAAATCCATGGGTTAGGTTGCTGCCCGTAACGCACCACCAGGTCTGCTGTATTAATTAGTCATTAGTGAATAATCACGATTCAGGATTATACTTAACCTAGACACAAGCCGTTACATCTCGAAAACTACTTCTGTCCTATTCCCTTTTGCCTGTTCAACACATCTGGCACAATCTTTAATTATATCAAATTAAATCACTAACGAGTCCAAAAAAAGTACCCTCAAGGGTACTGTCAAAGGATTATTGTATTGCTGATAATCAAAATAGTACTGAAATCTTGAACCTGAATAGTTAGGGTAGGCAATTATTCCACTCTAAGATTAAGCTAGGGATAACGTTAATAATATAGCACTACGCATTAAGGTGTTTGAAATTGATACAAGCAGCAAAAGGTGCGACCCGTGGGAAACTATTGCCTATTGCTAGCATGCCTATTGCCTTGCGCGTAGCGCTATATTGCCGAACCTACGGCTAGTGACAGTGGTGCAAGATTTCAGGGAAAGCAACTAGAGTAAACCATTGAGTTAGGTATATATCCTAAATTTATAGTGATGGCAGACTATAGCAATCTCGAAAGCAATCTTGAATCAGAACAAACAAAACATGCAGATTTTTGTGAAGATTGTCACCAAATTAACCTGATAGATAATCAGCTTCAAACCCTGATCCAGACACAAGCGATCGCAAAAAATCGATTAACTACTGTTCGACAGGCTCCTGGCTGCTCTACTTCTATCCTGCGGGGACTAGACCAGCAGCTGATTGATGAAATGAATAGCATCGGACCCAATAGCTTGGTCAGTTTTGCCGACCTAGATGTGGCTAATGGTCCAGCAGTTCACCCTTTCCTTCAGGCAGTAGCTAAGCAGTCCTTGGCACGGGCAATTAAGGCTCGTGGTCGCACCCTTTCGGTCAATTCTGCTTACCGAACTATTGCTCAGCAACTAATGCTATTCAATCATGGTAAAGTTAGACGCTGTGGTATTGGTGTGGTTGCCCCTCCTGGTAGAAGTAATCACCAGAGTGGTTTAGCCCTAGATATTAATGACGAGCAAGGCTGGAGACCCTATCTAGAGCGAGAGGGTTGGAGGTGGTTTGGACCTGCGGATAGGCCTCACTTTGACTATATTGGCAGAGGTACACGAAACATTCGTCCTGTTGCAGTTAAAGCGTTTCAGCGACTCTGGAACCAATATAATCCGGACAAACCCATTGCTGAAGATGGGATTTACGGACGAAATACTGAAGCGCGACTGAATCAAGCCCCCATAGTTGGCTTTGGAGAAACTAACGAATCTATTCCAGACAGAAGACTCAGCCTGACTCAACCCTATCTCGAAGGTGAGGATGTTCGCGAAGTTCAGGAAGCTTTAATTAAAGCAACTATTACTGTCGAGGTAGATGGCGTTTTTGGTCCCGCTACTGAGAAAGCTGTTAAGGAATTCCAGAAGCTAAAAGATTTAACAGTAGATGGAATCGTTGGACCTACAACTCGCTCGGCTCTGGGATTGTAATATCATCTCCGGTTGAATACTTACACCCTTGGCCGAATCGAAGGCAGAAGGCAGAAGGCAGAAGGCAGAAGTAAAGGAGTAAGGTTTCATCGGAGATGGTTTTTGATTACTAATTATCCGGACATGATATAAGCTGATTTGTCAACTTCTTAATGTCATTATCTCTCTTTTGTCACTCTAGGCAGAAGAGAGATTGTATGAGTCTGGTTAATCACTTAGTATTAAGCTTAATGGTTATTAATTTTCCATTTTAAATTGACTCTCAACTGTTCCCGATTCCCGATTCCCGATTCCCGATTCCCGATTCCCTAATAATTTCCACTAGACTTTTCACGACACCTGTGAGGGTAATTGCGAGAATTACCCCCAACAATCCTCCCAGTTTAACTCCCAATAGCAAATAGACAAAGATAATCACTGGGGATAAACCGGTCAAGTTACGGAGAACTCTCGGAGCAATGAAGTTGTCTTTGATCTGCTGTAGTCCTACGGATACCACGAATATAGCACTACCCATTCATAGGGTAGCTGTGATAAACAAGCCTAACAGGATTTGACCGATCCAGTTATTAAGATTAGTAGCCCAGTGATCAATAACTGTTGAATTGGTGAAACAATAGAATTCATTGACAATTGGCTCAGGTAATAGTAGTGACTGGTAGAAGCAGTAACGTTACCTAATGATTATCCGATCTACCAGTCAGATTGTGAAGTTATTTCTCATACCTTACTTAGGGTTAATTGTCAACATGACTTACGCATTTGCCCCCTAAATCCCCCGAGCGAGGGATTGCTCGCTGGGGGGACTTTGACATCATTCCCCCGAGCGAGGGATTGCTCGCTGGGGGGCTAGGGGGGCGAAATAAACTTAACCGCGTAAGTCCTGGTCAATATGTGTTCGTAAAAGATTAGCTCAATAGTCGGGAGCATCGTCTATTATCTATGGAAAAGGAAAACCAAAAGAATCAAAAGACTCAAAAGACTAAAACTAGAGTCTCCAAAACCTTGAATCTTTTCAGGAACTTTGGCTTAAAGGCAATTCCAATTATGATGGTAAGGAATTCTTTGTTTGAAGAATCAGAACTTACCCTCAATTTCTTAGTCTTAATCATTAGCTCTTGTTTAATTGCCACCTTTGGACTAGTGCTCAACAGTGCTGCGGTGATTATTGGAGCAATGATTATTGCTCCTCTAATGTTGCCCTTAAGAGGATTGTCCTTTGCTACCTTGGAAGGAGATTGGGAACTGTTACGGCGTAGTTTTGTTTCTATTGCTGTAGGCACCCTACTGGGTATAAGTTGTTCTTGGTTGGTTGGTACAGTGATCGGATCCCCTGAATTGGGAGCCCAAGTTTTAGCTAGAACTAAACCCAATCTAATTGATTTACTGGTTGCGATCGTGGCCGGGGGAATTAGTGGTTTCTCTAAAATTCGCCCGTCTTTAGAAGATGCGGTACCAGGGACAGCAATTGCAGTAGCCCTAATGCCTCCCCTTTGTGTGGTTGGGTTAACCCTATCCCAGGGTGAATGGACTTTGAGTCAGGGCGCATTTCTCCTTTATATTACTAACCTGATTGGGATTAACCTAGCTTGTATGATCGTTTATATCTTTAGCGGGTATGCTCAGAGCACTGAACTGAGCCGGTCTTTAAATTGGGGATTCTCTTTAGTGCTGATTGCTGTGTTAGTGGTGCCCCTAGGACTTACCTTTTGGGACGTGCTTGAGCAAGGAAGAGTTGAAGAGCCAGTTCAGGAATTGATTAACAGTTCATTGTTTAACAAAGAAGGTGTTAGAGAAGTTTCTGATTGGAATATCGATCGGAGAAAGAATCCTCCTGAGATCACAATGGCTGTCCGTTCAATAGAACTGATTACACCAGAACAGGTGAAGGAGTTTGAAGATGCGGTTAACATTAAGCTAGGTAAACGGTTTAAAGTGAAAGTTGACGTTACTCCATTTATACCAGTGGAATCTCCTAATCTTCAAGCTAATTAACTTGAATTGAAGTAAGCATTCAGCTGTCAGCTGTCAGCTGTCAGCTGTCAGCTGTCAGCGGTTTTAAATTCGGTCAGGTACAAAGTTCTGGGTTTTAGGGAGCAGGGAATCGGGAATCGGGAATCGGGAATCGGGAATCGGGAATCGGGAATCGGGAATCGGGAATCGGGAATCGGGAATCGGGAATCGGGAAAAAATCCTGTGTACCTCACTTATGATTATAATTGCTATAATTTGAACCTAGTTTACCTTAGTATAACGGATAAAGTGATATTTATTTGATGACCTAAAAGGACACAAATAATGGCAATAAGGGAGGTTTTTGGGGATGATTAGTACAATTAGCAATACTGGTAGTAATACTGGAAAATTATTCACTATTGGTCATTCTAATCTCAGTATTGAGGATTTTATTGCTTTACTCAAGCAGCACGGAATTACAGCGGTGGCTGATGTGCGATCGCATCCTTACAGCCGTTACTTACCTCATTTTAGTCAAGCCCCCCTCAAGGCTGAACTATTGTCGGCAGGAATTCGCTATGTGTTTCTGGGTAAGGAGTTGGGAGCAAGACCGGCTGATCTCAGTTGTTATGTTGGTGGTAAAGCGTTATATGAAAAAATTGCCGCCACTGACCTGTTTTCAGCGGGTCTTAAACGGGTAATTCAAGGAGCTGAAACGTACCAAATTGCGTTGATGTGTGCTGAAAAAGACCCGATCACTTGCCATCGGACAATTTTAGTCTGCCAACATTTAGTGAAATCGGGGTTAGAGATTAATCATATTCTAAATGATGGCAGTTTAGAGTCTCATCAAGATTTAGAAGAAAGGCTGCTCAGCTCTCATGGGTTAAGTGATTCCCAAATCAAACAACCGAAGCAACTTTCCCTATTTGATGACCCGACATCTATGGATAACTGGGACAATTCCTCTCGGGAGGATAGACTTAAGGAAGTTTATCATAGGCAAGGGGATACTATTGCTTATCTAGCAAAGGGAGTAGGGAGTAGGGAGTAGGGAGTAGGGAATAGGGAATAGGGAATAGGGAATAGGGAGTAGGGAGTAGGGAACAAAAATTATCACAATTGATTTAGGATTGCTATCAAGACCCTGACTATGAATAAAACTATTAATTTATTTACAATTGGGTTTACCAAAAAGAGTGCTCAACAGTTCTTTGAGCTTCTGATTAATGCTGGAGTAAGGCGAGTTATCGATACCAGACTGAATAATAAATCTCAATTAGCTGGTTTCACCAAAAACAAAGATTTTGAATACTTTTTGCAGCAAATTGGGAATATTGACTATATACATCGTCTAGAGTTGGCTCCGACTAAGGATATCCTAAATACCTATAAAAAAAATAATGGTGATTGGGAAACCTATGAAAACCAGTTCTTAGAATTAATTACAGATCGTGAAATCGAAAAGACGGTATCACCAGATTTATTAGATGGTAGCTGTTTGCTGTGTAGTGAACCTACTCCCCATCACTGTCATCGCCGTTTAGTAGCAGAATATCTGAGTCAAAAATTGGGAACTATAAAAATAGTTCACCTATGATTTATCCCAAATCCCCGTTGCTAAGACCATAGAAAAACATCAGTAAGCTATCAGCTATCAGCTCTCAGCTCTCAGCTATCAGCTCTCAGCTATCAGCTCTCAGCTATCAGCTATCAGCTCTCAGCTATCAGCTATCAGCTCTCAGCCATTCGCCTGTGGCGAAGCTACAGCGAACAGCTTTTGAATAAAATAAGCTGACCACTGACCACTGACCGCTGACCGCTGACCACTGACCACTGACCACTGACTGCTGAATGCTTACGTCTAGACTAACCTTACTTGGGATTAGATAGCAGCATGACTCAGATTATTTGCTTGGCTAACTCCTGGAAGCATGGCGATAGATGTATCGCTGGAATTAATTCCCTTAAACGTCAATGGATTCGTCCTGTATCTGATTTACCGGATGGTCGGATTCCGAAACCAATGCGTCAGATTGCGGGAAGGGAACCAACTTTACTGGATATTTTAGAGATTCCTTTGGCTAAAACTGGACCAGACTTTGGCTTTGAGTGTGAAAATCTTTTGGTATTACCAGGACAATGGCGACGAGTAGGACAAGTTCCTGCTGGATATCTGAATAAGTTTTGTAGCCGGGAAAAATACATTCTCCATAATAATGAGCGCTATGTAACGGAGAGTTTCTTGCAGTCATTACCAGTAGAGCAACGATGTACACTACAACTGGTGAAAGCTGTGGAGTTCTTGGTTCAACCTATTGGTATCAGAGATGAGGGTGTAGAAAAATGGGAAGGTTCACTGGTAACAGATTGTGGACAAGAATTGACTGCTACGATTACTGATCCCGTATTTGTTAGGCATTTAGAGTTAGGGTATCGACCGCAAAATCAGTGTTTGGTTACGGTTAGTCTTAGTATGCCTTGGCGACCTGGTGATTGGCAAAAGGATGGTGACCCTTGTTGGAAGTTGATAGCGGGTGTTATTGAATTATCTAGCAAGTCAGGGAATAAACTGAGAATAGCAATGGATGATGAGCTTCCTTTTTAGCAATTAAAGTAGGGTGGGCAAAGTAATCTAATTTAGAGTATTCCGAATAATCCAACAGTTTTTGCCCACCCTACAAGCTGGATTAATGTTAGTCAATAATGGATACATTTGCCTAGCAATAATGATAGTTTTATTTATTTTTGCTACAGAGGATACGGGAATCAGGTCATAAGGTGATAAACTGGTAATGTAAGGCAGTGATATAGGGGATTAAGGTATACCAATATTTGGTTTAATTGGTATTACTAGGAAGAGATGCGATCGCGTAGCGTGACCTACGGTCAATCGCATATCTACTAACTAGCTTCCTATAATCAACTAAATCATGCCTTTACCATTGTTTACCATTGACCAAAATTAATGGATAATCCCGAAGTAAACATCGGAGACCCTAGTGATGCTAGTTGAGTTCAGCGTAGAAAATTATCGCTCATTTAAGGAGCGCCAGACCTTGAGCATGGTGGCATCTAAGAAAAAAACTGGGCGGAATAGCAATAGTTTCCCGATGCCTAATGTCAAGTCTCTGCGCCTACTCACCAGCGCTGTGGTCTACGGTCCTAATGCTTCCGGGAAGAGCAATCTGGTGCGTGCAATGCAGACTATGCGTCAGATTGTGCTTCAGTCCGCTACTGGCATGCAGCTTGGCAGTAGATGGAATATCGAACCATTTCGGTTAAATGCTGACTGCCAGAACAAGCCGAGCTGTTTTGAAATTATTTTCATTCAGGATAATATTCGCTACCAATACGGATTTTCCTTAGACCAAGAGCGGGTGTACGAAGAGTGGCTAATCGCGTATCCCAAAGGACGTGCTCAAACTTGGTTTGAGCGTAACTATTGTTCAGAAGAACAGGAGTATGATTGGTATTTTGGGCGAGGGCTGAAAGGCGAGAAGGAACGTATTAAGGGTTTTGTTCGCTCAAATTCTTTATTTATATCTCATGCCGCACAAAATAACCATATTCAGTTAGGAAAACTATTTACATGGTTTAGATATAAGTTAAAATTAATCCCAGCAAGTTTAGACTATTTATATAAATTTACTGCTTTAAAGTGTGCAAAAGATAAAAATTTCTTGGAAAAAATTTTTAAGTTGATTAAAGGAGCTGATATAGGTATATCAACTCTTGATATTGAACAGCAAACTATTGATGATTATGTCAAAAAAGTGCCTGATGAAATTCAAGAAGATTTAAAAAATAATCTTAATAAAATAATTAAAACTATCGACAAAAATAGGATTAATGATAACTCATCAGAATTAGAATCAGTTATAACTTATCCTCAGGTGTTAGCGCTATATAAAATGAATGACTCTGACCAAACAATAGCCTTTGAGTTAGAGGATGAGTCTGATGGTACCCAACGATTATTTGAAATGGGAGGGTATTGGATAGATGCTTTAGATAATGGAGAAATTTTAATTATTGATGAACTAGACCGCAGCTTAAATTCAGAATTGTCAACCTATTTAATCAAGGAATTTAATGACAAAACAGCTAATCAAAATAATGCTCAATTGATTGTTACTACCCACGATACGACTTTCCTAGATCGAGAGATATTTAATCAAGACCAGGTATGGTTGATGCAGAAAGATAGTAACAATAGCACTAAGCTCTATTCCTTACTAGATTTTAAAATTCGTGAGGATGAATCCCTACAGAAAGGCTACCTAAAAGGTCGATATGGAGCGATTCCCTTTATCAGTGGGCTAGATAGTTGAGGATGTCCAAGAAGCGTGCTCGTAATTCTCGTAACCGAGGCAAATCTAATGCTCAGCTTGGACGTAGTCCAAATGTTGAACCAGCGAAACAATATATTCTAATCGTAGTTGAAGGTGAAGAAACAGAATACAACTACTTTAAATCTCTCAAGACATCCTTACAACTCAAAACAAC
>NZ_JAAHHM010000106.1:0-22696 GCF_010692445.1 Moorena sp. SIO3E8
CCTGGCTCATACTGCTGCGGTTGCGCCTGTCGAGTCCTTCGGTTTTTTCTCTCAAAACACTGCTACAGGACAGCTTGGGTTAAAAAACTCTTCCCCATTCTATCGTCTTTCTATAAGAGCCGCACCCGTTTCTTTTAACCTTTAACCGTTACCAAGGGCAATTTAGACCTGGGGTTTCCCCACAGGATTATTCCTTCAAGGGTGTGTCAAAGATCACCACATGGTGGAAATTGGGCAGCAAGCGGTTGAGAGCTTGCTGATACGCTTCCGCATCACTGCGCCGAGTGAATCGCGCTACGGTTATCCGTTGCCTCTTGGGTAGGTGCCGAATGACACACCAAGGCTTCAATCGATCTCGGTAAGTTTGTCGAGTTGATATCATATAGCTAAATACCCCATTTCTATGGGTTGTTTTAAGAAAGGCGATCACCCAGTAGTTTTGCGGCCTCTTGGGTGATCGCCTAATATCCTATTTACTATAAAATATGTAGTTGCGTAGTTTGTCAAGTCCAAAATGGGATTAATTAGGTTACGAGTTCGAGAATTAGCGGCAGAGAAGGGTTGGACGTTGAAAGAACTTTCCGACCGTTCCGGAGTAACCTATAGCACTGTGGCTAGTTATGCCCGACGTGACGCCATGAGTATGACGGACTTTACAGCAATTCTGAAGCTAGCTCGCGCTTTTGATGTTATGGTTGAAGATTTGGTAGAGGTTATCGAGGAGTAGGGAGTCGGGAGTCGGGAGTCGGGAGTCGGGAGTCGGGAGTCGGGAGTCGGGAGTCGGGAATGGGGAGTAAGAACGAAACCCTATACACATATTGACTGGGGGCGGGTTGATTTCTGAAATGACTAAAACGCTAAACCCGCCCGGCCAGATTAAATGGCAAAATTACAAACTAGTAAGTTGCTGTTAACCCAAGTCTAAATCTGTTACTGCTCCAACACTACTGGAAGAGACTAAGGTGGCATACTTGGCCAATACCCCTGTGGTATAACGGGGTTTGGGTGGTTGCCAACTAGCGCGCCGTTGCTCTAATTCTTGATCGGACAGATTTAGTTGTAAGGTACGCTGATGGGCATCAATGGTAATCATATCCCCTTCTTGGACTAATGCGATCGCACCTCCAACTGCTGCTTCTGGTGCGACATGACCGACTACCATGCCATAAGTACCGCCAGAAAATCGTCCATCGGTAATTAATCCGACAGAATCACCTAACCCAGCACCAATAATGGCTGAGGTGGGAGCCAGCATTTCCCGCATGCCTGGACCACCCTTTGGTCCTTCATAGCGCACCACAATCACATCACCAGAGTTGATCTTACCGGCCAGAATCGCATCTAAGCAGGCTTCCTCGGATTCAAATACTCGCGCTGGACCAGTGATTTGAGGATTTTTTACTCCAGTAATCTTTGCTACTGACCCTTCTGTGGCTAGATTGCCTTTCAGAATGGCTAAGTGTCCTTGAGCATACACAGGATTATCCCAAGGACGAATTACATCTTGGTCAGCAGGGGGTTGCTCAGGTACATCTGCTAACACTTCCGCTATCGTTTGACCGGAAATGGTCAAGGCATCCCCATGGAGCAAATCATGGACTAACAGCATTTTCATTACTTGGGGAATCCCTCCGGCGCGGTGCAAATTCACAGTGACATAGCGACCACTGGGTTTGAGGTCACACAGCACTGGTACTTTAGCCCGCATGGTTTCAAAGTCATCAATGGATAACTCTACTCCAGCAGCATGGGCGATCCCTAACAGATGCAAGACCGAGTTGGTGGAACCACCTACTGCCATAATTACTGCGATCGCATTCTCAAAAGCCTTACGTGTTAGAATATCCCTTGGTAGTATTTGCTGGCGAATTGCTTCGACCAACACCAACGCAGATTTTTCAGCACTATCAGCTTTTTCAGCATCTTCCGCCGCCATGGTAGAGGAATAGGGCAAACTCATCCCCATTGCCTCAAAAGCAGAGGACATAGTATTAGCGGTAAACATGCCGCCACAGGAACCAGCACCAGGGCAAGCGTTGAGTTCCACCGCCTTGAGTTTAGCGTCATCAATCTTGCCAGCACTGTGTTTCCCAACCGCTTCAAAGGCACTAACTACCGTTAAATCTTCACCATCGAGATGTCCTGGTTTAATCGTGCCACCATAAACGAAAATTGCTGGGATATTCATCCTGGCAATAGCAATCATCGCCCCTGGCATATTCTTATCGCAGCCGCCAATTGCCAAAACCCCATCCATACTTTGGCCATTACAAGCGGTCTCAATGGAATCAGCAATTACTTCCCGGGATACCAGGGAATATTTCATCCCTTCCGTTCCCATGGAAATCCCGTCACTAATGGTAATGGTACCGAACATTTGAGCCATAGCACCAGCAGTTATCAATCCCGCCTCTGCTCGTTTGGCCAAATCATTTAACCCCACATTGCACGGAGTAATAGTGCTGTAGCCATTAGCAAGACCAACAATGGGCTTAGTAAAATCGTCATCAGTGAAACCAACAGCCCTCAGCATGGCTCGGTTAGGCGCTCGCTGAACACCTTGGGTAACCACTTGGCTTCTCAAATTCTCCGGCATGGATATGTTCCCCTCAAAGGTTAGAGTCTCTATCAGAGATTTTAGATTTTGCTATCAAATTTAGCTATCATCAATCCCTATTGCCTATTGCCTATTGCCTATTGCCTATTGCCTATTGCCTATTGCCTATTGCCTATTGCCTATTGCCTATTGCCTATTGCCTATTGCCTATTGCCTATTGCCTATTGCCTATTGCCTATTGCCTGTTGCCTATAGCCTGTTGCCTATTGCCTATTGCCTATTGCCTATTGCCTATTGCCTCTGGCCTACTCCCCACTCCCTAATATTTCATTGTCTGACTAATAAACGATTACACTATCATTGCGCTTTTTGCTGGCACTTTGGCAAATAAACGTAGCATAGTCTAGCAATAATAATTCATATTAGATGCCATATAGCAGAACCACGTAGCTGATTAGTTGTCAAGATTAAAGGAATCATTATGGATGGGGCAGAATTACTGAAGCGATATGCTGCTGGAGAACGGGACTTTCCAGAAGCTAATCTAGAGGGAGTATCTTTGGCAGGAGTAAACCTGAGCCAAGCTAACCTACGACGTGCTAATCTCAGTCAGAGTTGTCTCAAGGGCTCTATCCTTAAAGGTGTCAATCTGCGAGAAGCGAATTTATCTGGTGCAAATCTACAGGGAAGTGACCTGTGTGAAGCCAACCTCATTGTTAGTAACCTCAGTCAAGCAAATCTAGCCAAGGCTAACTTGAGTAATGCCAATCTACGCAGTTCCCGCCTAATTGGAGTCAATCTCAGTAAAGCTAATCTGAGTGAAGCAATTCTGAGTGAGGCAATTCTCCAAAATGCTAACTTGAGTCACGCAAAACTGATTAACACATCCTTGAACCGAGCCAAGCTTTCCCAAGCCCTCTTGGACGGAGCGATTTTGGAGGGAGCATCCCTAAACAACTGTATTCTGATCGAAGCGAATCTGATTGGGGCAAATTTGTCCCATACCCTACTCAATGGAGCCAACTTGACTAAGGCCAATCTCAATCAAGCAGACTTGAGTGGTGCCATAGCCAGTGGCTGCACCATGAGAAACACTATCCTAACGGATGCGAATCTAAGAGGAGCAAGGATGAGTTGGACAATTCTCCATGGTGCTAATCTCACTAAGGCTAATTTATACCGAGCTAACCTGTGTTGGTCGAATCTTACCGAGGCAATATTGATTGAAGCTGTTTTAATTGATGCTAACCTGAATCAGGCTAACCTTCGTGAAGCTAAACTTACCAAAGCGATCATGCCAAGTGGCAGTCAGCATCAATAGTTGAACAGTTCAAGCCAGATTTTGATCAGCCCAATCACTACCGTTTCCCTTGTCTATTAGGAACTTGAGCAATTCTACTCAGCGGATCTGATGGCGTTCGCATAAGCGCGGAAGCTGAGGCCTTTGGCCAATCGCACTGGATAATAATCTGAGATTCGCCTAAAATTTCCTAAAACTTAATCAACTTTTCCTCAGTCAAACTGTCATCCCAGGGTTTAGTATGACATTCGGTGAATGATTAGCTGGAAGTTCCTATAATTTTATGTCCCTTGCACCTCTGTCTGAGGCTTTTGAGAATAATCGCTTTGAAAGTATTAGTTTAATTGCTACCGATATTGATGGCACCCTAACTCTGAGTGGCAAATTTACTTCCTCCTTATTCCATGCCATAGAAGAATTGACCAAGACAGGAATCCAAGTGTTGCTGATTACAGGTCGTTCCGCTGGCTGGGTCAATGGTCTGAAAACTTATCTGCCGGTCATGGGAGCGATCGCAGAAAATGGCGGTATATATTTCCCCAAAGATAGTGAAATCCCAGAAACCTTAACCCCTATTGAAGATTTAATCCAGCATCGCCAGAGTCTCAATCACACCTTCCAACTCCTCAAAGCTCAATTTCCCCAGCTACAAGAATCTGTGGATAACCGCTTTCGGTTGACGGATTGGACTTTTGATGTTAAAGGACTAGCCTTTGTCCAATTACAAACCCTAGCAGAACTCTGTCAACAACAGGGTTGGGGCTTCACTTACAGTACAGTTCAGTGCCATATTAAGCCAATCGAGCAAGATAAAGCAACAGGCTTGCTGCAAGTGTTAACCAGACACTTTCCCCAACTCAAACCAGAGGAGATTATGACCGTTGGTGACAGTCGTAATGATGAGTCTATGTTTGATACCAGCAAGTTTCCTTTATCAGTAGGGGTGGCTAATGTCTTAGACTACACTAGTTATTTGACTCATAAGCCAGCTTATGTGACTTCTGCTAAAGAATCTGAAGGCTTTTGCGAGTTAGCACAATTGTTACTACTGAAAACCTTTACTGGATAAGTGGTTTGGGCTGCACGGCTTGGCTGATTAATGGAATGATTTAGGGTAATTGGTAATTGGTAATTGGTAATCGGTAACCGGTAATTGGTAATTGGTAATCGGTAACTGGTAATTGGTAACCGGTAATTGGTAATTGGTAATCGGTAACCGGTAATTGGTAACCAGACATGATATCAGTTGTTAATTTTGCTATAGCGTTTCCATTTGATGTGTGAAACAAGCACTGTCTTTAACTAAGACTTTCAGCTAGTTTTGTGTTCACGACTCATTTAGAAACGCTATATTTGAATTATCATTGTATTGTTTTTTTTTTACTAAACTTAAATAAATCTTTACATAATTAAAATGAATCACGTTTATCATGTGTATAAATAATACAAAAATGTAAGCGAACAGCGATTAGCGCTACGCGCACGCTACTTGATGTGCTTATGCCCATAGCACAGGCTACTGGAGGTGCTTTTGAATAAGCGATGCAGAGGTGCGACCCGTGGCGAATTTAATTACGGGTCAAACGCACCATTACGGTCTTGGGGAGGCAGCGCCGACCTGCGGGGGTCTCCCCCATGAGCGACTGCCGTGGTTTCCACGGCGCTGGAGAGCGATGCAGCGCCGACCTGCGGGGGTTTCCCCCGGAGACCAAACCTGATTACGTTGAGCCTTTATGGTTGGTAGGCTCAAAGACGCGCGCCTTAGAATAAGGCAGCCAAAATGGTTGGTCGGCTATGGGAAAAAGGGTTAAAACTTATTGATTAAGGCTGCCTTATTCTTACGGTAACTTCAAATGCATAAAAGGGTTAAAACTTATTGATTAAGGCGAGCCTGTCTTACGGTAACTTCTAACCACTCGCGCTTTGCATGGCTGACAGGTGCGGAAGCAAGTTCCGAACACAGACCCATGCGCCATGAGCGACTGTATCAAGACAAGAGTTAAGCATTCATTTAATCTGAGTTACGTCCGAGGGTCGAAGCCTGTGCCACAAAGCTGTTAGCGTAGCGTCCCCAACGGCCAAGGGGTTTTAGCCAAACTTTAAATTCTCATTAATCTCGAACTATTAAATTCTCCTGTTTGCGTATCGGCGCACCCTAGGCGAACGAGGTTTATTTTAAGGATTAGGCTGACAGCACCTCAAGTAGCGTGGTCTAAGGCCAACGGCTGAGTGCTTACGATTTTATGTCTCTAACAATGGGATGCACCTACTCCAATTACCCATTACCCATTAAAAAGTAATAATTACTAATTATCAGTTACCAATTACCTATTATTAATGATATTTATTTGTTGTAAATCTACCGAATAATTGCTATTGGCTATTAGTTGTCATGGAGTGCTCTACAGCTTTTTTAAAGCTTTCACAATTAATTGTTGGATTTAACGCCACAAGTAAAAAATTACTTAAAGGGATTATAGAAATAATTTTTTAGACATCTGAGGAACAAGCTTTGCTGATCAACACTCCAAGATTCAACAAAACATCGGTTGAGCGCTTAGTCAATTTTTGGGCAAATCGCTATGTACCAGATTTATCAATTATCGCTAAAAATAATGATTTTTTAAAGATTTCTGATTTGCTAGACGTTGCTTCTAGAAAGGGGCGCACTCAAACAGTTACCAAGTTACAGCGTTTAATCCAAATTAATTGTGAGTGTGCAGGAATTAAAACAGATGCTATGTTCTCCTATATTCCTAATGTGGTTAATTTGACTGAGGCTAAGCGAATTGCTGAATTTGTTGGCTCGGTTTACGAAAAGGTACTAGAAATTTACCAGGAGCAATCACCGAATTCTAGTTTAATGGCAGCAATACGACTAGGAGAGACAATTAATTTCTTCACAGATTTCTCTAGCCCGTGGACAATGGTAGCGCTAGAATTGCCAGCCATAGAAAAGTTAGCCACCTCTCTCGAACCTGTATTGCGGCAACTGCGGGAGAAACATATATCAGCAAAAGACCGTCGCGCCATTGGTTTTGTTACTACACAGTTTCACTTCAGCACTAAATTAGTACTCAATCGGCTGACATTACCAGAACAAATTTTGCTCAGTCCCTACTTTAAGTTTGTGGAGGAGCAAGTTTCTATCCCCTGGCAACGAATCTGTAATGCAGCGGCTTTGCATGATTTTAACTCACCTACCTTAGCGTTAGTCGAGCAAGTCTTACCTGCTAGTCAGGATATTGCTCAGACTGTCTACCAACGCACAGAGCAATTGCACTCTGATCATTTTAGCCGTCGGGGAGGGCTGGACGATCCAGGAATTAAGGCTTCGACTATCAGAGATTTAGAAATGTTCCAGGGTTACCTATGGCTATGTGCTTTGGAAGGGAATATGACATCAATAGAACAGGAACTGTTGCCGTTATGTTTACTGGTATTTCCTAGCGTAGACGTAAGTTGGAAACTGGCGGAAAAAATGTTGCAGTTACTGGTGGATGAACTAAACGCTCGTGTAGAGTCAGATCAGCTTTCCCTGTTGCTTCCTTATACTCAAAGACTGCTGGAGTTATTCTCTGACCTGGAGCAGAAGGCGTTATGATATCATGTAGCACTTCTCAATTGGTTGAGGGAATTTTATCTTGGGTTAATGCTTGGGTTAATGGGAGTAGCAAGTAGCAAGTAGCAAGTAGCAAGTAGCAAGTAGCAAGTAGGAATTCCCCCTTGCCCCCCCATGGCCAGATCGGGCTGTTTCATACTCAGGTAGATCTACTTAAACAAAAAATGGCAATCGCCTCGATTTTTCTAAAATTATTTTAGATATTAAGAGTCTAGTTAAAAAAATAAAATAACTAAAATAAGTCAAGTAATTTTCCAGCAAACGAGGAAGATACATCCCTTATATCTCCTAGTATTGCTAATACTTTTAACACCAATTCATCGATACTTATGATATAGAAAAATCGACGATTTTTATAAAAAAAAAATAACACCTAATTGTTCAGTAGATGCTGACGGGGGGATTTGAGATTGCGATGCTCTTTCAGAGCCGCTACGCGATTGGCCGTAGGCCACGCTACGCGATGAAGCGTTCGCAAAGCGTGGCCTACGGCCTCAGCTTCCGCTAAAAGCGAACGCATTAGTGTTATTGCTAGTCAATAGTTAAGTATATCTTAAATTTATAGTAGTAAGAATCAAGAAGACCCCCCTGCTGGTGTTATAATGGTGTTTTGACACTCCCCGCCATGGAAGGACGGGGATTCTTGCTTCCACGGGGTGACTTGTTATCCCTTGCCGGAGCCAGGAAAAATAGAGGTCTCCTAGACCCAAGCGTATTTGATCTATGACCTAGGTTTCGGTGTGCCGGAAACGAAACCTTAGAATAGTGGAGCCTTAATCAAAAGCGATGCAGCGCGGTCTTGGGGGTTTCCCCCACTCGCTATTGCATCAAGAAAGGTTAAAACTTTTTATTCATAGCCGACTAACTATAAAGGCTCCACTATTCTTACGGTAACTTCTAACCCCACCTTACCTAAAATAGATAACAAATTTAGATAATAAATTTAGATGAACATTTTTTTGATCTTAGACTTTCATAGACTTCCAAATCGTTAGACTTGCGCAGTGCAACATGATTATCTCAAAACATGTTTTTTACACTGTCTACTTATTCAAGATCATGTTTATCTAGAACATTAATTATTTTTTTGTTATGATTTGATAATAACACGGTGCAAGAAAACTGTCAATACATAGATGCTCCTTTGGAGCCTTCAGTTGCGAACAAAAAAAAGCCGTCGAACGAAGGACGGGGCGCGATTACCCAAAATTTTTGGTAAAGGATGGAAACGTTATGGAAACCGTAGAGCAGAAACGGGCAGTCGAAATCTTGTCGGAGCGCCTGGGTAAAACCCAGGACTATCTTTGACATTGCTGCTCTGAATGCCAAAATTGAAGATTTAGAGCAGCTGGCAGCTCAACCGGATTTTTGGGATGATCAAAAGTCTGCTCAACAGACCCTTCAACAACTCAACGACCTAAAATCTAACCTCCAACGGTATCAACAGTGGCAATCAAGTTTGGAAGACACTAAAGCGATCTTGGAGTTGCTAGAACTAGAAACCGATGAGGCACTGCTTGCAGAAGCTCAAACCAACTTGACTCAGCTGAATAAAGAACTGGATCGCTGGGAGTTGGAACAGCTGTTATCTGGTACCTACGACGCATTAGGTGCTGTGCTCACCATCAATGCAGGGGCTGGTGGAACCGATGCCCAAGATTGGGCTGACATATTACTGCGCATGTACACCCGTTGGGCAGAGAACCATGGTTATAAAGCCCACCTAGCGGAAATTTCCCCAGGGGATGAAGCTGGGATTAAGTCTGCCACTCTGGAAATAGACGGACTCCGCGCCTATGGTTACCTAAAAGCGGAGAAAGGTACTCATCGACTGGTTAGAATTTCCCCGTTTAATGCTAACGGTAAGCGACAGACTAGTTTTGCTGGAGTAGAAGTGATGCCTGCGGTGGATAATACCGTTGAGCTGGAAATCCCCGAGAAGGATTTAGAAATTACCACCTCCCGTGCTGGTGGTAAGGGAGGACAAAACGTCAATAAGGTAGAAACTGCCGTGCGGATTGTCCATATTCCTACCGGCCTGGCTGTGCGCTGTACTCAGGAGCGTTCTCAATTGCAAAACAAAGAAAAAGCCTTAGTACTGCTGAAAGCTAAGCTACTGGTGATTGCTGAGGAGCAACGAGCTCAAGAAATTGCCGAAATTCGAGGGGACATGGTGGAAGCGGCTTGGGGAAACCAAATTAGAAATTATGTGTTTCATCCTTACCAGATGGTGAAAGATCTACGCACTAGTCTCGAAACCACAGCAGTTAATGATGTCGTTGATGGTAATATTGACTTATTCATTGAAGCGTATCTGCGTCAAGAAAATCAGTTAACGAACTAATCACTAATGATTGGTCATTAGTGATTCTCAAAGTTGGTTGATTATTACTGATAAATAGTCAGTGGTCAAGTTTCAAGTAAGCAGGAATTAGGCAAAATTTAGCAACAAACTCGCCTTGTCTTGATGCAGTCGCTCATGGGGGAAACCCCCGCAGGTCGGCGCTGCATCGCTAGGTTTAGGGTGCATTGATAAAGCAGGCTACAGCTAGAGTTTCTGAGTAAATCCTGGTAAAAATTGTTAAGTCTGCTGTTAGATTAAAATCAGACAATCAATTATTACATAGAGTACTTGTGTTCGATGAGCAACCCACCTTCACAAACCCAACAGCCAGAACAAGGTCTGGATACAACTACAGCCCCAGCCGATAGCGGTTCAAGTGAACCCAAGCCTAGTTACACCAAGTTGGCCATGCGCAATATGGTGCGTAAGGGAGGTAAATCCCTGAGGCACTTTTTCCTCACAGTTTCTGGTTTATTGGCCTTAATGGTGGGTCTTGCCTACCTAACCCGTTAGGTGACATAATCCCACACTGAACCGATAGGTCGGTGTGGGCTTCTTACCAACTCCAGCTATTGCTTAGGATACAAGGCCAAAGGCCACGCGGGGCGCGTTCGGTAAACTTTATTAACGACACGGTCAGAAGTTACCGCAAGAAAAGTGGAGCCTTTATGGTTAGCAGGCTATGCTCATGCATGGTTAAAACTTTGAGGCGCGACCCATGGCGAATTTAATTACGGGTCAAGCGCGCCTCCATGATTAAGGCGACCCTGTCTTGATGCAGTCGCTCATGGGGGAAACCACGGCAGTTGCTCATGGGGGGAACCCCCAAGACCGCACTGCCTCCCCAAGACCGCGCTGCATCGCTCTTCTAAGGTTTCGTCTCCGGGATGCCCCGACCCACCGGAACAAGACAACAAGTTCTATTTTTAAATACTCAGGTGGCGGTTAGCTCTTAATTTGTCTTCCCTGCTATTTCTAATATAGCGAACTTCTAAGCTATTTACCAGAGTTTGTGTCCGCGATTCATCTAGGAAATGAAACCTTAAAAGAGTGCAGCCTTACTAAAAAGAGATTTAACCCTTAACTCAAAGACTGCCAAGTATGATATGCCAACTATAAAGGCTCCACTCTTTTTGCGGTAACTTCAAGCACTCATGGCGTAGCATTGAGATGTGAGGCTAAAGAGCGGATCTAGCTCAAGAGTTTGTTCAGTCAGTTAAACTTACTTTTGACGGCTATCTCAAATGAACAGAGCAAAAGTAAGCTAACCGTAAGCATAGTGGTAGAGCCAGGTTTAAGTAAGCCCAGACCTAGCCAACCGGCTAGGTGATCGGAGTAGGTTACCCTACTGGTAGCCAAGCCTTTTGGAGACCCTGAGTGTGAAGTTTGAATTGAGTGTACAAGATTGTTTCTATAATCGCTCCCATTCCGCTGAAACCATTACTAACCAATCAGGCGGCCCAATTTCCCTCCACACTTGGGAAAGCTGGTTTGACCAATGGCTAGTTGCCCTTGAACTGAATTTACCGGAGGCGAAGAGCTACGAATTGAGTCTTCGCCTTACCGACAATAGTGAAATTCAGGCACTTAATTCCCAGTACCGAAAAAAAAATCAGCCTACAGATGTACTTGCTTTTGCAGCTTTAGAGGTAAACTCTCCTAAGTTATCACCTCAAAAGCAATTATCGGTGCCTATATACTTGGGTGATATCGTGATTTCGGTAGATACTGCTGTTCAACAGGCTAAACAGCACGGGCATTCCCTATCCAAGGAACTAGCCTGGCTGGCAACCCATGGTTTACTTCACCTTATAGGATGGGATCATCCGGATGAGGAAAGTCTAGTGAGAATGCTGGATCAGCAGGAGACTCTACTTCAGAGGGTAGGTCTTTCAAATGATTCCTAGAAGTCTGCTGTGCTTTTCAGTATATCCCTAAAGGTTAATCCTCCTAACCCATATGGGAAAGATGAAGGTATACCCAAGACCTATCCCTGAACCGATAAATGGTGTTACCAAAGGCCGAATCTTATCAAACTCAGTTTCTCGTGTCTAATACCTTGCCAATGACTCAAGAGCTATCTATACCAGTACCCCAATACTCTGACTCCAAAGTCAAACCTAACCGAGATTTGGCTTGGCGAATTGCTCCGACATTAATGCTTAGCTTCAAATATGCCTGGGCTGGGGTTCGCTATGCCTTTCTCACCCAACGTAACTTCCGCATCCATACAGTCATTGGCATTCTAGCCATTACCTTGGGCATTTTTTTACAAATACCCCTCGTAGAACTCGCTGTGATTGGACTAACCACTGGGCTAGTCATGGCTATGGAGATGCTAAATACAGCTATTGAATCGGTCGTAGATCTAACTGTTAAACAGACGTACCATGAACTTGCTAAAATTGCTAAAGATTGTGCGGCTGGTGCAGTGCTGATCTCAGCGATAACTGCTATTTTTGTAGCCGGTTCCCTGCTACTGCCACCCCTAATCATTAGAATTGAGTCAGTTTTGGGCTAAACACCCAATTAGACTATAACAATATGCGACTATACGATGAAAGTATATGACTGGATTGTCATTGGTGGTGGCATTACTGGAGCAGCACTTGGGTACGAATTGTGTCGCCAGGGTTTGAGTGTTCTGATTTTGGAGCAACATCCTACCCTAGAGGGAGCAACTCGCTATAGCTATGGTGGTCTTGCCTATTGGTCAGGAACATCAAGGTTAACTCGAGTGCTATGTCAGGAAGCTAGAGAAATTTATCAAAGTTTATCTGAGGAATTAGAAACAGATACCCAGTTCCGGGAATTAGACTTATTGCTGACCATTGACCTCAACGATGACTATGAGCAATTGGCAGTAGATTATGCCCGTTGTGCTACTCCCCCAAGTTGGGTGAGTGTGGCGGACGCTTGTGCCCTCGAACCCCTACTCAATCGAAATGCGATCGCAGGAGCGTTTACTGTCCGTCAAGGGCATATCCATCCAGGAAAGACTACCCAAGGTTACCTGAAAGCTTTCCGCCGTTGTGGGGGAGAAATCGAAATTGCTCGTGTGGTGGAACTGGTAAGTAGTTCAGATACTATCAAGGCAGTCAAAACAGTAGTAGCCACCTACCACACGGCTAACACAGTTGTCTGTGCTGGTGGACTCAGTCGTACCTTACTGAAAGCTTCCGGAATTCCTGTCTACTTGTATTTCACTCATGAGGAGATGATTGAAACTCCCAGAGTTGACATCAAGCTGCAGACAATTGTTATACCAGCAGATACAAAACGGTTTCAACTGGAACAGCAAGCCAGTAATAAGTCAGTTGAACACTTGTGGAATAAGCCTGGTCATGAGGTAATACGACCCATTCTTGATGCAGGTGCAGTACAGTTTTTAGATGGCAGTTTACGGATGGGTCAGCTGAGCCGTGTGCTGACAGACCCCTACGCGACTATAGCGCCAGATAAAGGAGAAGCGGAAATTCGTACTCAAGTGGGTAAAATTCTACCAGCTCTTGAGAAATTACCAGGAACCTGGCATCATTGTTTAGTAGCATTCAGCAACACTGGTCTGCCAGTGGTTGGTTCCTTCAGTGGTGTGGAAGGAGTTTATATATTTTCTGGTTTTACTAACCCGCTGGTATGTGTGCCACCCCTAGCCAAGCGCTTTGCTAACTGGGTTCAGGGACAAGAGGATGAAATAATAGCCAAGCTGTCCCCCGCCAATTAAAAAAGTATTATGTTAAATTAAGCAAGGTTAAACCTTCTTAAGAGTCTGTTGGTGATCGACCCATAGTCTCAGTCAAAGTGCCAATACAGTGGCTCATCCTTAAAGCCCTTTGGTAGGGGCGACTCTGTCAAAGTTATGGAACATAGGTAGGGCCAAAGGTCGGATTAGACTGTACTAAGTTGGGTTAATGGTCACAGGCAGATAAACATTTAAGCTGCAGAATAATTTAAGCAACGGATTTTGTGTTGACACCAGAGTAATCTTCACTGTCAAGGGTTAACGGTCAACAGTGAACAATCAGCAAGTTAAATGTTCATTAAGATAAACAATGGCTGTCGGTGTCTGACTCAACGTGGAAGCGACGGTGTACCCCTTAGCTGGTGAGGGAAGCTAAGGAATTAGCTCGTCCTAACCAGCGAGTTATGAGCCTAGACTAGTTATGAACCTACAGGTGATGGCAATCCCCTCCCCTCAACCCAATTGGCTGTAATAGGGGTCTTCTGCCAAGAACTAATGACAATACTGGAATTACAGTTAAGGGATTATGACAAAAACTCGCTCTAAGTGGCAGCTTGTGGTGGTAGGGATTTTGCTACTGCTGACTCTTCAGTATGTACTGTGGCGATCGCTGTTTACCCTCAATCTGGATACCGTGGTCAATGGCGTCTTTAGCTTGGGGTTATTACTAGCGGAAATACTGAGGCTAGCTGGTAGCACCATTCAGCTGTTTTTCTTGTCCCAGATAAAAGATAGAAGTCAGGAAGCTGATTGGGGTGAATTATCGGTTATTAGTGGTCGTTTTACCCCTTCTGTTGATATCCTGATTCCTACGTATAATGAACATCCCTCTATTCTACGGCGAACAATTATTGGTTGTCAAGCTTTAGACTATACAAGAAAAACGATCTATCTTCTGGATGATACTAGACGTCCTGAGATGAAAAGACTTGCAGCTGAGCTAGGCTGCGAGTATATTACGCGACCAAATAATCTTAATGCCAAAGCAGGTAATTTAAACAATGCCCTTCCTCAAACCTCTGGGGATTTAATTGCTGTATTTGATGCTGATTTTATTCCTACTAGGAACTTCCTCAAGCGGACTGTGGGTTTCTTTAAGGATAAGGAAGTCGCTCTAGTTCAGACTCCCCAAAGCTACTATAATCCGGATCCGGTTGCCTATAATTTAGGTTTAGAAAACATTCTGACGGCAGAAGAAGAATTATTTTATCGACACATTCAACCAATTCGGGATAGCGCAAATAGTATTGTGTGTTGTGGCACGTCTTTTGTGGTCAGGCGCAGCGCACTCTTAAGTATTGGTGGCTTTTTTACCGATTCCATCGCTGAAGATTACTATACTGGCGTTTGTTTATCGGCTCAAGGCTATAAGTTAATTTATCTTGATGAAAAATTAAGTGCTGGCTTGGCAGCAGAGAATATAGCAAGTCATGTATCTCAGCGGCTAAGATGGGCACAAGGTACCTTACAGGGACTTTTCCTAGAAGCAAATCCATTAAGAATTCCTGGACTTACTCATCTCCAAAGACTGGTTCATTTAGATGGGTTGCTTTATTGGTTTACTAGCTGGTCACGAATTTATTTTCTAATTGTTCCCATAGCATATGCATTTTTCGGGATTATTCCCTTTAAAGCAACAGCTACTGAAGTCTTGTGTTTTTTAGTTCCTTTCTATTTGCTACAGTTTTCTGTATTCTCGTGGATAAACTGCCGCTCTCGCTCCGCTTTCATGTCAGATATTTATTCAGTAGTGTCATGTTTTCCGATTGGATTAACGGTGTTGCAGACAATGCTGAATCCTTTCGAGAAAGGATTTAAAGTAACCCCGAAAGGAATATCTCGGGAAAGTTTTAATTACAACTGGCAGTTAGCATCGCCGCTGATTATTGTATTCATTGCTACAGCAATTAGTTTTGGGTTTAATCTGACCGAATTATTGATACCAGCCAGCAGTTTGCCATCCCTAGAAACAGCCCAACTTACCCAAAGCATCAGCTTAGCTTGGATTTGGAGTGGCTACAATCTTCTGGTGCTGAGTATCGCCTTACTAATCCTTCTGGATTCTCCTAATCCCAATACTGACGAATGGTTTGACTTACGTAAAGTGGTGCGAATAAATATAGGAGGTCAAACCTATTGGGGCATCACTAAGTGGATTTCTGAAGTAGGTGCTCAAATCAAGCTGACTGAGAAGCTATCTATCTCCCTTAAAGACAATATCAAAGTAAGTCTGAAAATAATGGGGGAGAACTTGCGACTACAAGGAAAGATTACTCACACAGACCTCACGAGTGAAAGCCCCACTTTCCAAATAGGATTTAATCAGCAGATGAGTTTACCCCAGACACGGTGTTTAATTGAAATGCTGTTTTGTGGTGTGGGTCAGTGGAAACGTTGTGATACCCCTGGAGAATTCAGCTTGCTGTGGCTTTTATTAAAAAGTTTGCTCCAGCCCAGATTTGTGTTTAACCGTAATCCAAACCTCAGCACAATTAGCTCCGCTGAGGTACCAAGCTCTACCCTTACCAAACTCAATGATGGGATTGCTGTGGTAGCACCAGCACCAAAGGCGATGGCAACTGTTGCTGATTTCCAAGAAGACAATAGCTCCCAACCTCTGCTCACACCTATTTCATTAGTGGCTCAGCCTAGGGTAAAAGCTCCTAGTGTTCCTCAAAGAGTCGGTGAAGAAGTGGCGATCAAGGTCGCAATACCAATGAATCCAGAACTAAACTCGCAGGTGGAAGCGAGCGCTCATTGGGAAGCCGAAGGTGAAACTGTTGTGATTAAAGTAGCGATACCCAATGAACTCATCGAGAACTAAATTGCCAGCTAAATGGGATTGACCTTGGCCTTTAGGCCACGCTACGCGAATGGTCACGCGGGGCGCGATGCTCGGTACGAGCCGCTACGCGAACGCTAATTAAAAAACGACTCAAGAGCAGCTATGCTAGCAAAAAAGTGCATTGAGCCAAAGGCGATCTAAAGGGATGACTCCTACCCATTTATTAATTTTTGCTGGTTCCGGTTTATTAGCAGGTATTCTTGCCGGATTTCTCGGCATTGGTGGCGGTGTAGTGCTCGTCCCCTTGTTAGTGGCATTAGGATATCAACCAGTTCAAGCAGCGGCTACCAGTAGTCTGTCGATTGTGATTACGGCTAGCTCTGGTACATTGCAAAACTGGCGGATGGGCTACTTTGATCTAAAAAGTGTAATTGGCATCGGATTTCCGGCTCTAATCACAGCACAAATTGGTGCCTATCTAGCCGACCTCTTCCCTCCTTACTTATTACTGGTAGCCTTTGGGATACTGCTACTGGTGACGATATATCTGATCCAACTACGCAAACAGCTTAAGTCTAGAGCGCAACAGGAATCTCAAAGAGCACCAAACAACAGACGTTCTTCAAACTCTCCCATCAAAGCTACTGTAGCCAGGATCGCGACAGGTGGTTTAGCTGGCTTATTAGCTGGTCTATTTGGTATTGGTGGGGGAACAATTATGGTTCCACTCCAAATGTTGCTCCTAGGAGAACCGATTAAAACTGCGATTCAGACAAGTCTAGGGGTAATCGTCATTACAGCAGTTTCAGCCTCTGCAGGACATGCCTTACAAGGAAATGTCTTATGGATTGAGGGACTGCTGCTGGGTATAGGAGGCTTTTTGGGAGCGCAAATTAGTACTCGCTTTCTGCCAAAGTTACCAGACCAACTGGTGAGCAATGGATTTCGCACGCTGTTATTTTCCCTATCAATTTATATGTTTTGGCAGGCATGGCAGAGTTACGGTGGTTGAGATTGTGTATCTACTTGATGAGATTTCGCCGTAGTGCTTGGGAATAGGGAACTTCGGATATCGGAACAGAACTATAAATACATATCAAGTAGGGACGTATGGCGTGCGCCCCTACAGGTTGAGTCACTCCCTAAGTCCTGTTATAGTTTCTTAATAATCAATAACGTTTGTGTCGTAACTCAGCTTTAGGTGAAACCGCCAGCCCAGATATATCGCCCCGGCTGGACTCGTTTCCAACCTTTAGATTCACATCCTTTAGTTAAGGTGTTACTAATGGATTTACGAGCTACATTTTTCTTCTTAGGATCCAAACCATTAGGATAAAGCACGTCCAAAACATCTGCAGCACTCATGATCTGTGGATAGTGTTCTCTTAACACAGAAGCCACTAGCTCATATAAGGTCATATACTTTAATTGGTCTAACTTAGGTAGCGGAGAAGGCCGACGAGCTTTGTTCTTGGCAGGTTTTCTCTGAGGTTTATTGGTAGAAACTAAATCGGGCAAATCTTGAAGAGAAAAGGTGTAGCAACCTGGAGAGTCAGGGACAGAGTGCCATAACCCCTGGCTCTCTCCTTTCAACAAGATGGATTTGACCAGAGAAGTTTTCGAGGCAATATCGTCTTTGCCCAACTCTCCAAACAGCTCCCTGATCAGGTAATCAACGTGGAGGATCGTACCCCTGTGAGTTTCCAGAAGTCGGTCAATGGCTTCTGTAATCCTCTGCTCCTGGTAATCGAGTTGTTGTTTGAGTGCTAATGTTGACTCATCTAATTCAGTTTCAGTGGAGAAGTCTGCAGGCAATTCAGCTACTGGCGTGGTGAGGTAGTATTTTTCCTGCTGGTTGTGGTTGCGATTTCCAGGAGGCAGGAACTTGTTGGAATTGTTTTCTGGTAGAGCTAATGCATTGGTATTTAGCAAAGCTTTAGCATGGCTAAGCTGTTCTCTTGCAACTGTGGCAGCTTGTTCATGATACTCCACCATTTGTCGGTAGTAATCAACCAAATCTGCTAACATGTTTTGACTTTGCGATGGTAGCGATGGCTGTGATGGAACATAAGACATCTACTTTTTTCCCCCAGATTCGTTAGCGTGTTGATAGCGAAGACACTTTCTGGCTACTCCTTTGCAGCGATTGCCATACTTGGGACAACAGGTAGCATAAGTCTCCCTCTCTGCAGGCGAATTGCAGTAGTGGCAAATGAACTTGTAAACCCGTGTATGGATAGTACGCCTGTGGGCTCTTACTTTGTATTCTCGAACAAAAACTTGTTTACTGGGCATGATTGTTTAGATAATTTACTCCTTAAAGAGTAACAATGGGTTACTAATAAGTGAAAGGAAGCGAATTAACACTGCTTGTGTGTTCTTTTTGAACTCTCGGGCAGCGTCAAGCACGGGGGATTCTACGCAGAAGGGGATAGCGGATGAAACTGGAAGCCTCAACCATAATCTTCGATTTAGTTGTCGGTACTTCACATAACTCCCATAGCAAGGGCAGTAGGAGTAATACCTTTGACTCCAATTTGATCTAACATCCTCACACAATAACTGCAAGCTGTACAATAGGGAACTGCCGCCAGATTCCTCTAGAAAAACGGCAGCTGATGGCATCGATTCTTATTGGCTATGTGACCCAATGCTCACAACACTTCGATTGGGAGCACTCACATCTGTCCATACCAAGTCATTTCCCCTAAGTAGAAGGTCATGGTCGATAAGCTAAATGCGCGCTCGGTGTCTAGTGAGAGACTATTCCATATCTAGTCTAGGTTTGACCTTAAGCAGTGTGCCATTCTCCCGCTTATTAATTGAATTGTGTGATCAACAATTACCTGTTTAGTCTCCATCGCCTTTTGTTTCACCTCCTCCGGCACTTTCTCCCCAAATTTACCGAGATTATTCCCTAAATTCTCTAAATATATAATGTCTGGTTGCTCAAATCCCAGAGTATAGACTTTTTTTCCCTCCCTTTTGGTAATGGGTAATGAGTAATCGTCCTAGGATTACCGATTACCCTGAGCCAATCACCCAACAATCCGATGTGGCATCCCTTTTCAAGAAAGGGTATCAGAATCGGCTCTTCCTCTCGCTCCCCCATCCGAACTTCCTAACAGAGCATATAACCCCCTTCGCTTTCGCATCCTACTGCGCACCGGAGCCACGCTTCACGTCTATGGGTCCCAAGCGGTTTATCAAAAAACTGCTATTGCTCATCCCTAACAATTACAACCAGATTAGCAACTAACAATTACTATTGACCAATCCCCAGAATTGATTAGATTGTAAACCACTAACTTATCCCTCTTCTGTCAGTATCCGAATGTAAGAGGTAATAAATATAAGAGTTTATCCAGACATATAAAATGTTTAAAATTGATTGATCATTTCAATTAGAGCGATAAATCCGAGCGACGATATTATTTTCAATAAAACCTTGTGCAAAAAAAGCGATAATTTTAAATATAAAAGGTTTTCATGAACCTAGTATATAAAAAAAATCTGAAATTACCACTAAGTATTTTATAAAACAATTAAATAGCAATTTCGGTATAACCATATAAAAAAATACCGATAAAATGTGGCAATTTCAATAATTTTTATATTATACTTATTTATATAATAGTTAATAAATCCTAGGTTTAGATTTATATCAACGCTATAAATTAATACATGAATAATTTTTTTATTTTTGTTTTATATATAGTTTTATTGAGCAGTTTTATCAACGTCATTAACATTGTTTTTTTGACGACATCTAGTTTCATATAAACGCTCTAATATTGGGGTAAATAATTGCTTAATTGAATCGATAGTTTTTGATTTTTGATTGGCGTCTATTTTTGGCTGCCGAAGTTTATTTTTGTCGAGTTTTATTACCAACTCTAAAGCTTCTTTGTGTTGGTTAATTTCTTCTACAACTATTTTTCGTTCCTGTTCAGGATCTGTTATTGTTGCTGGATCCTCTTTTCTTAACGTAAGTTGTTTAGTATTGTTATACAAGGGGATAGGGTTAATCCCATATACCATTAGGATTTGAAGATTTTTTCTGGCGGCCATGAATTTTTTGCTAGCGGCTACTATGCCTCTACTTAGACAAAGGGAAGCTATGGAAAAAATTATGGCTACAACAAAAGCAATAACGGGTATTAACTGATCTGCTGATCCGGATTCGTTGCTGACTAATACGGCTTGGAAATTCAAAAATATATCTCCTAATAGCACCAGCCAAATTATAGATAATCCATTAGTTAATGGTAAAGGTATCTTAATTTTTTTTGTCAGAATTCCAGAGCCATCTACTATAGAGGTTATGGGTAAAGCACCTGTTACCAATAAACTGATTAAATTCTTAGTCTCAATCCCAAATAGTTTATCACCCTTGGACAGAGCAAGTCTTTCCCCAAACGAATAATCTAATAGAGCAAACTGTCCAAAACTAGAAATGATTAACAGTGCTGAAAATATCAAAATTATTATGATTTGAAGTCTTTTTTCTCGGCGATACCAATCTTCAAGCTTTTCACGCTCTTTCGGCTTTTCAATATAGTTGTCAGACTTGGTAGCTGCTGGTTCAAATTCCGTCATATCTGATCACATCATTAGTTGAATCTATTCCGGTGAAGCATTGGAAGCCTATACTTTTGGTTTAACCTCTAATTTATCGTCCAAATCCGCAAAACCATACTAGTGTAAAATGTTATTTTTTTTTAAATCATCCGGTATTTCGCAATAGGTATCTTCTGAACTAGGAGTATATTTTTCGAGGTATTCTCCATCCAGTATTGACTCAAAATACTTATCAAGATGGATTCCCCCTATATCATCTATCTGGTTTAATTCTTGTTGAATTTCATTTTTAACAGTTTTACCATCACGAAATGCATTACTTGATTGAATACTTTTTCTATCTTTTTGTCTTAAAGCTTCTTTTAAATTGGGATAGTTTTTGGTCTTAAAATAATAAATACCTTCAAATAAGTCCCAGGTGTAAACTTGAAGGTTAACATTTGGTTGAGCATCTTTGATTTCAAAGGGCAACGAAATTATTAAAATAACACTTTTAATTTTAGGGTCACGAATTTGGAGATTTCTCTCTAGACTTAAATTTAGAACTTGTTGATCATCTTCTCTAGACCATTTCCAAGCTAAGCAACTAGCTTTTTTATAAATCCATCTGTCGTTATGGTTATCAATACGTCTGATATAAAAACTTTTAGCTTGATGAGAAAATGTCAATAATGTTATAATATTGGGAGTATATCTCTGATCTAGTAAACTATTGCTATCTTTAATTTCTGGTCTTGAGTTGACAGGAACTCTCAAAACCAGCTTTTGAGGTGAGCATTCTTGATTGCCAAAAATCTCGCTATAGATAGGCTCATTAGACTGCACACTTATACTTCGAGCTTCTTCAGTTTGAATGAGACAGGGAGTAATTTTAGGGCTACAGGATTGTAGCCCGATACTATTCAAGATAAGAGTGACAATAATTCCTAGGTAGCGGTGCAACCCCAGCGAGGTGCCCTCGCCATGGGAACGCGCACCAAGACATCGGAAGAGTTTATTCATGCGAAACTGTACCATGAAATGACTTGAAAGATGCTTTACGCTAGCATCCAGTTAAGCGTTCATGCCTACAGGATTACTTAAGGCATCTTTTGCCAACCTGGGACGATCTAGGATGGAAAGGGTATGCGATCGCGTTAGATACATCTCACTAATGATCTTCTAAGGTCACCGCAGACTTCCGGATTGTTGGCAAAATTAGCATGTTTGTCGTTTTTCCAACTCCTCTACTAGCCCTTAAAGCTCCTTAATTTCTACTTGCGCTTCTGCCTTCCGATTCCGGGCTGATTAAATCAGTCGGTCAATAATTCCCCGAGCATTTGGTCTGGGCAACTAGATCAGAGTCGTCTTGACTTCTAGCAAACTGCTCTACTAACTCGCTGCGACTGCTCTTCCACCTGTTGGCCAATTTGTCTAGTTTCTTAATGCTGCTCAGCGTTAACATGTTTGTTGACTCGGATTTTATATTCTCCTTGTGTTGTCTGTGTGTTTCTCATGTCTTGGGCTGATCGCCTACACACTAAAGTTATATAAGACGCTTAATTAAGTTATATAAGACGCTGATTTAAGCAGGGTAATCGCATCTTAATCCAGTTCTAAAATTACTCTAACTTGACCATTAATTTGACTGTACACTGCCAGGGCTATTTCATTCTAAAAATGCGCTTGAGTGTGTCTAGTCCAAATTGGCAGTATCGCTGTGCTTGAGCCATATTGGAGAAGCCATTGGAGCGATAGATATTCAGCGCAAAATTACGAGCAACTG
>NZ_JAAHHM010000107.1:0-22556 GCF_010692445.1 Moorena sp. SIO3E8
TGATAGCTGATAGCTGATAGCTGATAGCTGATAGCTGATAGCTGATAGCTGATAGCTGATAGCTGATAGCTGATAGCTGATAGCTGATAGCTGATAGCTGATAGCTGATAGCTGATAGCTGATAGCTTACCACAAAACATAAAAAAGGAACAGACTATGAGATAATAGTCTAGTTCCTACACAGAAGTGGTTGAATCAGTTATGCCGACGAAAAAATCAGGTAAGCTTTAAAATTACTAGGTCATAGCAATTCCTTAGACTTGCGCTTTAATGATGTCACACTTAATCCCAGTAAGCCTAGGCTGAACAAGCCCATGGTCATGGGTTCAGGAACAGGTGTAGAATTAGAAGGATGGTTAGGATCAAGAGTTAGATCAACATTAATATCAGCCTTATCAAAAGTATAAGAACCCGTAGCACCTAACCAGCCAGACATACCAAAGTTAGTGTTTTTACCATTAGCTCCAAACCCAACCTGGAAGGCGTGTTTACCATCTCTAGGCATTTGGTAAAGATTCAGTTCTTTACCATCGTAGAAATCTACGCCAGTTAAGGTAGCGCGATCTTCATCCATGTTATAGTAGTACCAATCACTAGTATCGATGGAACCACCATTTTCTACATAATTAAACTTCGGTAGTTCCTTTTTGGGTTTTACCGTAGGTTCTGTTGTGCGATCGAACCAAATATCAACCTCCCATTTTTTAGTATCATCTAACTCAGAAACGATGGTGCCCAACAAATTAGCACTCCCATCATCGTATTCATTAAAGGTACCTTTAGGGTCAAATAGAAATCTCCCTGATTCCAACTCAGGTAACCAGAAAGAGTGTCCTGACCAATAGGTGTCTGGGTTGCTATGAGCTTCAGTGGCTATCCAGGACTTCTTGACGAGATCAGCTGCCTGGGCTTGTCCTACTGCTCCCAAAACTATAGACCCTAAAACTAATCCACTGGTTACAAATTTAGTTATGTTCATGTTATAGACGCCCTAGTTATTTTAATAAATTAATGAATTGACTGTAGTCTGTAATTAATTTTGACTAAATGTTTGACTAACTTGATCATAGCTTGAGCTGTCAGTAAAATTACTTTCAGTAAATTAACTGATATTTATAGTATGCCAATCTGATGGTTGCGATCGCGTTAGCGCTAACCTATAAAAGGTATAAATTTTGTATTTTTTTGTATAAATTCATAGCAAAAAAAAAATACCGTCACCCTTAAACTCGCACCCAACTTGATTTCATGACCCGGAGCTAATCTACAGAAAATAGCCCGTGCATTTTTTCCGTCCTCTTCAGGACTATCAAGGGGCCACTTCTAAGCAAGTCAGCTCAAGTGCCCACTCGCGCTTTGCCTCAATACGAATTGCTAAAACCTTGATGTTACAAGGTTTTTCATTCCCTGTTCCCTATTCCCTATTCCCTATTGCCTGGGGGCAGCGCTATAGCTTGACAAATTGCCCTTAATTAAGGGAAACTCTAGGTTGTCCTATGGGAGGGCGAAGCAAAAGCACATAAAACCTAGGGTTTCAGTAATTAATTACTTGCCCCAATCGGTCGCCCCTACCCAAAAATCACCGATGCCAGACTTTCCATCGGAGGCGTTCTATGCCGGAAAACACGATCTCAGCAGAAATTGAGTCATCCCCGAACCACTCTAGACAAGCTGCTTTAGCTCTACAACAGCTTGGCTTTCGGATACTGCACATTGGACCGACTATCAGTGTACAAGCCCCGCAATCCCTGTGGGAATCAACTTTCAATGTTTCCTTCCAACCACAGCAGAAAACCCTGATCCAGGAGATAGATGGCAGTGAGGTTACCTATCCCAAAGCTACGGTTGACAATCTACAAATTCCTGAGCAACTACAAACCTTGCTAACTGGGGTGATGTTTGTAGAACCCCCAGAATTTTTCTGATCGCGTAGCGTGGCCAACGGCCAATCCAGTTAACGATAATTTGAACATTGTCAGCCTATGGGCTACGCGCATAGGCTGATAGCTGAATGCTTACAGAACATTATCCAGGCTAGAGGCACGATCCGATCGTGCTTCTACTGTATTAATAGTCAAATGTTCAATAGTAAAAAATTTCCAAAATAATTTTAAACTAAAGCCGAACAAAACAAAAGTACCCACGAGGGTGACGTCAATATGTGATTAAAAATACCAAACTAAAGAAGTAAACCAAAGAAGTAAAGCAACTTGGTTTGTTGATCAACAAAGACAGCGATAGTCATCAACCGCTGTCTAACTAGGATTTAACTAACAGGATAATTATGATACAACAACTACAGACGGGAGTTGAGCGAGTTTCCTTTGAAGCCATTCTCGCATCAGAAAGTGGCCAGTCTATGTTCGCAAGTGACACCTACCTCCAACCGGAGAATCTTCAACAATTCGCTCCACCCCCTGGACGGGGCATTCAAGCTGCAAATATTCTACAATCCCTTGGTTTTCGAGTCGAGCAAATCGGAACCTTTTCTATTAGTGCTGATGGACCACGGGAACTTTGGGAACGGGTCTTTAGCACCCGAGTTGAACAGGACAGCCAACTGATTAGCGAGGCTCATCCTCAACTGGGAGAAGTGACCTTCTTGCGCCATGTTGCTGGTGCTCCCTTTACCATTCCCCAAGAGCTATCTGGGTTGATAGAGCGAGCTTATCCCCAACGTCCACCGATTTTATTTGAGTCACCACTGCCTCCACGGGTTGGTTATCATCACCTTAATGTTCCCTCCGATGTAGCTATGGTATGTCGCTCGACCCCTGTCCACAAAGTCGGGGTAACCGGTAAGGGCGTTTTAGTAGCAATGGTAGACACTGGATTCTACAAGCATCCCTTTTACGAGTGGCATGGCTACAACTACCAGGCAACTTTGGCACCAGATGCTCAAAACGTGGAGCGGGATGAGAATGGTCATGGCACCGCTGAAGCAGCAAATATTTTTTCCAATGCACCGGATATTGACTTTATTGGTGTCAAAATGGGGAGTAACCCCACCCTGGCGTTTAAGATGGCATCGGATTTACATCCAGCGGTGATGAACAACAGCTGGGGCTTCAGTATTCCAGAAGGGCCTCTACCGAATTACCTTAAGCCCTTAGAGGCAGCAGTTATTGAAGCCGTCAAAGAGCGTGGTATTACTGTCTGTTTCTCTGCTGGTAACGGACACTACGGATTTCCTGGTCAGATGCCGGAAGTGATTTCTGTGGGTGGAGTCTATGCCCACGATACTGTTGAGGGCAATGACTTTCGCTTAGAAGCTTCCGACTACGCCAGTAGCTTTGATAGCCAGATTTATCCAGGACGCCACGTACCTGATGTGTGTGGACTGGTGGGAATGCGACCCAGCGCTGCTTATATCATGTTGCCCGTTGAACCAGGGGACGAAATTGACCAAGGCTTGGGCGGCGGTAAGTATCCGAATCAGGACGAAACGGCTACTGATGATGGCTGGGCCGTGATCAGCGGTACTAGTGCTGCTTCTCCCCAAGTAGCTGGTGTTTGTGCCTTGCTTAAGCAGGCGCAACCTGGTCTGTCTCCATCTCTGATTAAGCAGATTCTGCGGGCATCAGCGCGAGATGTTAAGCTGGGCAAGAGCGCCCATGGTCAACCGGCAGGAGAAGGACACGATGGAGCAACTGGAGCCGGTTTGGTGGATTCCTATGCCGCCTATAAGTTAGCTCGCTCCGTGACCATCCGCAATGTTCATGACTTGCCAGCACCTCGATGAGATAGCGCTTCTCAAATAGGTGAGCTATAGTTTTGATTTGAGGGAATAGGGAGTCGGGAATTCAGAAGTCAGAAGTCGGGAATCGGGAGTCGGGAGTCGGGAGTCGGGAGTCGGGAATCGGGAGTCAGGAATTGGGAGTCAGGAATATCACCACACTCCCATACATCCCATCTGCCCATCTTTCCCTCTCTTCCCCTGCTCCCTGTTCCCTATTCCCTGTTCCCTGTTCCCTTTGTTAGATATGCTGACCAATAGGATAATCGCCCATCGTGGAGCATCTAATTGTTCCAAAGAGAATACTATTGAAGCCTATGAGAAAGCGATTGAAATTGGGGCTGACTTTATCGAATTTGATGTAAGAATCACTAAAGATGGGGTATTGATTTCCCATCATGATGCTATGATAGCTAATCAAGCTATCAGTCAGTTAAGCTTTGCTGAAATCAATTCCATTGCTGGTCAGCAAGGGTTTAGAGTTCCTACGGTTGAGGAAGTTTTAATACTGACTCGTAACAAAATTCAACTAGCGGTTGAGCTCAAAGAAAAAGGCTATGAAGAAAAAGTCATGGCCTTAGTAATGGGATATATCAAGATAGATGAGTTTGTTATTTTATCATTTAATATTTCATCATTAAGATCGATAAAATCTAAGCATCCTGAGGTAAAAACGGGATTGCTATTAAGCCAAAACAATAATAATTTTCTGATTATATTACTCAGGTTTTTCGGGATTTGGGTGTTTCAAAAACTGATCCGACTTACACCGGATATACTAGCACTACAGTGGGAAACGTTAAAATTTGGTTTATTGAAAATTGCTGCTAAACAGGGCAAACCGGTTTTTGCTTGGACTGTAAATGATCAAAAAATGATTGGAGAGTTTCTAAATGATAATCGGGTACATGGTATAATTACCGATAAACCGGACTTAGCTCGCAAGCTATTGACTAATCTTGAATGTACTCTTCGCCATTGATCATCGCTATCTCGGCTCTGACAAATTCTCGTCCTAGGTAAAGGGCGTGATCGAAGCGACTTAAAGGACAGGGTTTAGTTTCTTCGGTAATTTTCATGCCTAGTTCCTTGGCTGTCCTACCTTTGAAAATAGCGGTGGGAGTACGGTTTAATTTAACATCGCACGGAAATGGTTCTCCGGTTTCTGGATCAACTGCTAACCCTTTATCATTAATTTTGTTACTGTAGTGTTCGGCACAGATCAGACTTGCATCTCGGTCTATGTAAATAATAAAGTAGCCCTCTGGATCGAGTTCAATAAAGCGTTGGGAGAGCTTTTCATCAATAGCAGTAATGTTTTGGGCAGTGATCATCATGGGAACGGTCAAGGGCTAAAGCTGATGGCAAATTCCACTATGATAACTCTAACAGAACAATTATACAAGGTCAGAGATGAGGATAACAGGGAAACAGAGCGGGGCGCGGCAGATGTTGGAGGTGTGGGGAGTTACTTGGTCACTTACTCAAAAAAGTTGATAAATTTAACAGCCATACTTACTCTAGATTTAGTATAGTAGAGCTTGGGAATTTAATAGTTAACCCTAGTGGTAGTGTTGTACCTTGGGGTTAGCCAGCCATGGTGTATTATATCTAAGATTCTGAGCAACGAGTGAAAAGGCCACAAATCCTGTCGGCAAAAACTATAACCCAAATCACTCCAGATTTAGTATAGTAGAGCTTGGGAATTCAATAGTTAACCCTAGTGGTAGTGTTGTACCTTGGGGTTAGCAAGTCATGGTGTGTTAAATCTAATATTCTGCCTAACCAGTGAAAATGCAACAAACCCTATCGGCAACAACCATAAATCAAAATCAAGGGAAGATTAAGGTGATCAAACGGGATGGTTCTCTCGCTGCCCTTGATATTTCCAAAATTCGTGGTGTTGTTGAGTGGGCTTGTGCTGGCAAGGATGTCAATCCGATCACTCTAGAAGCCGGACTCACTACCCGCTTACGTGACGGTGTTACTACCAGAGAAATTCAGGATAACTTGATCAACTGTGCCCTGGAAATGTGTAGTCCTGATCAGCCTGACTGGCGCTATGTAGCAGGACGAATGCAGATCTGGAGTCTCTGGAAAGATACCCTGGTAAACCGTGGTTATGAGTACGGTGACTACCCTAGAACTGTTCGCTCTAAAGTAGAGTCTGGTCAATATGACCCCAGTATCTTAACCTATACGACTGAGGAGCTAAACGAAGCAGGTTCTTGGATTAATCCGGATTGGGACACGGATTATGATTATGCAGGGGCTGTACTGCTAACTCGTCGGTATCTCCTGGCGGATGAGTTGCCCCAAGAGGCATTTTTAACTTGTGCTCTGCTGCTAGGGTCAGTGGAAGTCCCGGAAGATAGACTAGGTTGGGCAAGGCGATTTTATGAAGCGATCGCACAACGGAAAATATCTCTAGCTACCCCGATCCTGGCTAATCTCAGAATTCCTAAGGGGTCTCTGTCTTCCTGTTTTATCACTAGCATTGATGACAACCTGGAAAGCATCTTTGAAGGAATTACTGATACCGCCAGAATCTCCAAAAACGGTGGTGGTGTTGGGGTCAATGTCAGCCGGATTCGCTCAACAGGTAGCTGGGTGATGGGCAAAGCCAATGCTTCGGGCGGGGTGATTCCTTGGATTAAACTGCTTAACGATACTGCGATCGCAGTTAATCAAGGAGGCCGTCGGGCAGGGGCAGTCACCGTTAGTGTGGATGTTTGGCATATCGATGTGCCAGAGTTTCTGGAGATGCAAGCGGAAAATGGCGATCCCCGGCGCAAGGCTTATGATATCTTTCCCCAATTGGTGATTCCCGATGAGTTTATGCGTCGGGTGGTTAATAAAGAAGACTGGACATTAATCGATCCCTATGAAGTACGGATCAAGCTAGGGATTGAGCTATCCGAACTTTGGGCAGAGGAGTTTGAAAGCGCCTATCAAACCATTGAAGCAGCCATCGGCGAAACCCTGACTCTCTACAAAACGGTTAATGCTCGGGAACTCTTCAAGACGATTATGCGATCGCAAGTAGAGACCGGAATGCCTTACTTGGCGTTCAAGGATACCATTAACCGCGCTAATCCTAATCAACACGAAGGCTACATCCCAGCGGTAAATCTTTGTACCGAAAGTTTCTCTAATGTCGAAATTGGCAATGCTGCTCACTGTTGCAATTTGGACTCAATTAATCTCGCCAATATTGAGGAAACTGAATTGCCCAATATCTGTCGTCTAGCAGTGCGGATCCTCGATAACACGATTGATTTAACCACTCCTCCTTTTGAAGCAGCCCATAGGCACAATCACAAATACCGCACCATCGGAGTAGGGTGTATGGGATTAGCGGATTGGTTAGCGAAACGGTGGCTAACCTATAACAACCTCAAGGAAATTAGTAACTTATTTGAGGATATTGGCTACTACTGCACCCATGCATCTATGGAACTGGCTATCGAACGTGGTGCTTATGCTGCTTTCGATGGCAGTGAGTGGAGTAAAGGTAAGCTAATTGGCGCTAAACCAGTGGAATGGTTTGTAGAAAATTCCCAGCATCAAGAGCGTTGGATAGCCCTATCTCAGGATATTCAAAAATTTGGGATTCGCAATTCTCATATTACTGCGATCGCACCCAATACATCCTCATCCCTAGTACAAGGATGTACCGCGAGTGTCTTACCAGTTCACAGCAAATTCTTCTATGACAAATGGGCAAAAGGCACTGTACCCATTGCCCCACCCTTTATCAAAGACAATTTTTGGTTCTACCACGAGAACAAAAACTTTGATCAGAAAAAAGTTGTTCAAGCAGTCGCCACTATCCAGCAATGGATTGATACTGGGATTTCCATGGAATTGTTATTTAACTTAAACCAAGGAGTCTATTTCCCAGACGAACCTGAACGCACCCTCAAAGCCAAAGACATCTATGAAACCCTAGTCATGGCCTGGGAATTAGGATGTAAAGCCGTGTATTATATCCGAACCGTCCAGCGTGACAACTTCAAAGAATTAGACAACACTTGTATCGCTTGCGCCAATTAGTGATTCTGTGGAACAGGCTTCCAGCCTGTGAAGGATCGGTCAGCAGTCAGCGGTCAGTGGTCAGCGGTCAGTGGTCAGCTTTGTGGAACAGGCTTCCAGCCTGTGAAACATCAGCTGATAGCTGATAGCTGATAGCTGATAGCTGATAGCTGATAGCTGATAGCTCTTGCTCCCCACACTCCCTGTTCCCGATTCCCGATTCCCGATTCCCGATTCCCGATTCCCTACTCCCTACTCCCTACTCCCTACTCCCTCTAAAAATGCTAACTACAATGCCAATTAACCCTATCTTTAATCCAGATGGGGATGATAAAACTGAACACCGTTCAATTTGGTTTGGTAACACCACTAACTTGATGCAACTCAATGATGTCCGTTATGCTTGGGCAATTGGGTTGTATCAACAGATGCGGGAAAACTTCTGGATTCCCCAGAAACTAGACCTAACTCAAGACGTAACAGACTACTCCAATTTAACGCCAGCAGAACGTTATGCTTATGATGGGATTCTCTCCTATTTAACTTTTTTAGATTCCGTTCAAACCTGCAATATTCCTCACATCAAAAGTAGCATTACTGCTCCAGAAGTTAGTCTGTGTATGGCGGAACAAATTTCTCAGGAAGGGATGCACAATCAAAGTTATCAATATATCATAGAAACCGTTATACCTACTGAACATAGAAGTAGAGTTTATGAATTCTGGCGCACTGATAAAGTGCTGAGGGATAGATGCGAATTTGTTGCCAGTTTCTATCAAAAATATGTTGATAATCCCACCCCAGAAAACTATTTTGTTTCCTTACTGGCTGACTTTTTACTAGAAGGAATGTACTTCTATAATGGTTTCATTTACTTCTACAATCTCGCCTCTAGGATGCTGATGCCAGGCTCAGCTGACATTTTTAAAATGATTAATCGAGATGAACTGAGTCATGTCCGGCTTTATCAAAAGTTAATCCCCATGGCTATGGAAGTATTTCCCTATTCCAGGGACCAAATTTATGAAATGTTTGCCACAGCAGTGGAGCATGAATGTCGCTGGACTAATCATATTGTTGGTAACGATATTTTAGGGATTACCGAACGGAGTACTGAGCACTACACCAAGTATCTGGCTAATATCAGGTTACGTTCTATTGGATTAGAACCCCTTTATCAGGGAGAAAACTATCAAAAGAGTCCCTACAGCCACTTAGAGCGTTTTTCTGATACTAAAAAAGATGCTCATACTAAGGCCAACTTCTTTGAAGCTAGCGTAACTAGTTATGTGATGTCTTCTGGGGTCAGTGGTTGGGATGAAATCTAGGGAGTAGGGAGTAGGGAGTAGGGAGTAGGGAGTAGGGAGTCGAGAGTCGGGAGTGAGGTACACAGGATTTTTTCCATGTTGCCTGTTGCCTGTTGCCTGTTGCCTGTTGCCTGTTGCCTGTTGCCTGTTGCCTGTTGCCTGTTGCCTGTTCCCTGTTGCCTGTTCCCTAAAACCTAGAACGAAAGTACCTCACCCAATGGCAAACCGCTATAATCTAGATTTATCAAGGATACTAAAAAGTATGTCATCAAAAGTAGCTATTGTTACTGGAGGAACTCGTGGGATTGGTTTCGGCATCTCTGAGCAACTTGCCGCTGATGGATATGATTTAATTCTTGGCTTTAATAGCAATGAAACAGCAGCAGCTAATAGTAAAAAAACCTTAGAATCTGATTATGGAGTTAAGGTTTATACTGTCAAAGGTGATGTTGCTCAACCAGAAACCGTAGACAAGTTTTTTGATTGTTTAGAAAACAATTTTGGTGGTAAGTTAACGGCACTAATCCATAATGCTGGATTGTATGTAGGAATGACAACGTCTCCAGCATCAGACCAAGCCGAATTAGCTGCTAATTCTCAACGTCTATTATTAGGAGATGGTAACTTAACCAGTTTAGCGGCCTATGAATACTATCAAAATGTCTACCCTAAATGCTTCATTCGTTGTGTAGAAAAAGCGGTTAAATACATGGAAGATGGTCAAGGTTATATTGTAGCAACGTCTTCCCCTGGATGTAACATGAATCAAACCCCAAAACTCAGTTATATTATGCCAGGAACCGGAAAAACCGTGGTGGAATTTTTAACCCGGTACTATGCTAGGCTTCTAGCTTCAAGGCAGATTACTGTTAATGTCGTTATTCCTGGTTTTACCAAAACAGAAGCTTGGAATGCTGTTACGGCAAACTCTGGCGGAGTAGATAGCGAAATGATGCAAAAAAGAATTAAAAGTACCCCCATGCAACGTTGGTGTTCCCCAACAGAAGTTGGTCAAGTGGTTGCTTTTTTATGTTCTCCGAAAGCTGCTTTTATTACAGGAGTTGCTTTACCCATTGATGGCGGATTACATTTACAGTAAGCTGTTCAGCATTTAGATTGGGATACCTAAATTGCTCAAAGGGAATAGGGAACAGGGAGATAGGGAGATAGGGAGATAGGGAGATAAGGAGATAGGGAGATAGGGAGATAAGGACACAAGGAGCTATGGGGATATTACTCATCAGTTTACTCCTACCTCAATTTCTTCCACACCAACAAATTGAGATATAGCGGTTCTCATATTAATAAAGTAAACACACCTATTTTTTCCCTATTCCCTGTTCCCAGATCCGCTGTTCCCTTCCCCCAAAGCAGTAAACTAGAAACCAAACCATCTAAATCCACCCATCGATTCTCAGTGACTAGAAGCCGCGAACCATTTCCCAGTCTGCTGCTGTATCACGCCCTGAAGTGGTCAGTGGTTAGCCCCTTAGTCCATACCTATTTCCGGGGTCGCATTTATGGTGCTAAACAAGTACCCACCTCGGGACCACTGGTGGTGGTGAGTAACCATGCGAGTGACTTTGACCCACCGATTTTAGCCAATTGTGTCGGACGTCCAGTAGCCTTTATGGCCAAGGAAGAATTGTTTCGTGTCCCAGTCCTGAAACAGTTTATTGAATTGTATGGTACTTACCCGGTTAAGCGAGGCTCAGCAGACCGGAGTGCCCTGCGTTCTGCTCTCAATTTCCTCGACAATGGCTGGGCGGTTGGTGTGTATTTGGATGGCACCCGGACACGGGATGCTCGCATTCATAACCCCAAGCTTGGTGCCGCCTGGATTGCTGCCCAAGCCCAAGCCCCCCTGCTGCCCGTTACTTTGTGGGGAAGTCAAGCAATTGTTAAAAAAGGTTCGTTGATGCCACGGTCTGTACCCTTAACCGTCCGCATTGGTAAGCTGATTGCTCCTCCTAGTTCTAGTAACCGAGACGAATTGCAAGCTGTGACCCAACAGTGTGCTGCAGCGATTAATGCTCTCCATGATTTGGGACGTTGATTATGTGGGAGTAGGGAGTAGGGAGTAGGGAGTCGGGAGTCGGGAGTAGGGAATCGGGAATCGGGAATCGGGAACAGTTGCGTAGGGTGTGTTAGGGACGGGCTCCCTCTCATTTTCCGCCTCGTAGTCAGCCTTGGAACAGCCCGGCCCGTAACGCACCACCGGGTCCAACAGCTTTAATGAGATGCACCCCAAACCCCACACCCCACACCCCACACCCCACACCCCACACCCTCAATTCTCTACCTAGCTTCACCAATAACCGTAAAAGCCGCCCAAGCTTTCGGGTCTGGATTACCATCTCCATCATTGAGCATCGATAACATCGCCTCTCGCATCGCTTTCGCTTTATCCATTTTGTGGGTGTAAATATTCGTGTAAAACTCCGTCATCAACTTGGCCGTATCATCATCAGGCACTTGCCATAAGGACACCACCAAACTGGGTACACCTGCGGCAATCAAAGAACGGGATAAACCCACTACCCCTTCCCCTTTTATCTCACCCCTACCAGTATCACAAGCACTCAGGACTACTAACTTTGCGTTCAATAAGGATTTTTCCGGTAGTCCGTAACCAATCAGAATTTCATCACTGGTGAGAAAGCCATCATGGTCTGGTTCCTCAGGAGCTAATGCGATCGCACCTCGATAATAAATACCATCGACTAAACCATGGGTGGCTAAATGGATAACGGAAGCATTGGCCATTTTTTCTACAATGGTTGATTCTGTTGCTTCTGCTCCAATTAGAGCAGTGGTCTTCAGCAATTGAGCAATGGTTAATGCTTCTTTTTCTGCACCCGATAGAGACTTTAAAGGTTCTTGTTCCTGTCCTACTGTAATGGTGGGCATGGTGGGATTACCCACAATCAATGGTGTTCCGTTGCTGTCTTGGACTCGATGCCAATGTTGACGGGTAAACGACAGAGATTGGATCGAAGGAGCAGTGAGAATGGTATGGTTTTCGATTAGATAATTTCCGTCATCATCTAGCAGAGCAGCAAAGGGAACCAGAAATAGTGCTTGATGGGGAATGAAAATAATACGGTCTGATTCGCTTTCAGGTAATACGTCAAGAATGGGAGTAATCAGGAGTTGGTAGAGTTGGTTTAGTGGATGACTATCCTTAGGGTTTGGTGGTGAAGTAGGATTCTGATTACCTCTACCTCTGACAGCGACATAATCACGAGTGACTTTGACTAGTTCAGCTAGAGTGGTATCTTCGGGTAAGGTATGACTACGGAAGGTAATCTCACCTGTGGGAGCAATTACCCAAATATAAATTTGGCCACCAAAAATGGAATATTCCACCAAAGTGGCTTGTTGTTGTTGAGCAATCTCTTGAATGTCTTTAAGAGTAGGAGCTTTAGTTTTTTGAGTAGTTTCAGATAACTGTGCCGCTAATAAATCAATCAGAGCGCGGTTGCGACCCCGTTCGGAAATCTCTAAGGCTTGTTTTGGTTTTCCTTGAGCAATCAATACCTGTTGTAAAAGACGATAGCTACGAGCTTGTTATTCAAAAATAGAAATCTTCCAATCATCTTTGTTACGGAGGAAGTGGCGGATATCTTCCAAAATTTTAATGGCATCATACAGGTGAATTTCGGCTGGTTCTAGTTGATTTATTTTTAATAAGGTAACACCGAGATTATTTAGGGAGGCAGCTTCACCTTTGCGGTCTCCGATATCCCTAGCAATAGCTATCGATTTTTGGTAGTAATCAATCGCTTTTTTGTAGTCTCGCAGATTATCGTATGCAATACCCAGACTACCCAGGGAGGCAGCTTCACCTTTGCGGTCTCCGATATCCCTAGCAATAGCTATCGATTTTTGGTGGTAATCAATCGCTTTTTTATAGTCTCCCAGATTATCGTATGTACTACCCAGATTATTCAGGGAATTACCTTGACTCAGGCGGTTTCCGATTTCCCTAGCAATAGTTAATGATTGTTGGTAGTAATCAATCGCTTTTTTATAGTCTCCCAGTTGACTGTATGTAGCACCCAGATTATTCAGGGAATGACCTTGACCCAGGCGGTTTCCGATTTCCCTAGCAATAGTTAATGATTGTTGGTGGTAATCAATCGCTTTTTTGTACTTTCCCAGATGATAGTATACAATACCCAGATTATTCAGGGAGTCAGCTTCACCCTCGCGGTCTCTGATTTCCCTTTTAATAGCTAAGAAGTGTTGGTAGTAATCAATGGCTTTTTTATAGTCTCCCAGAGGAACGTATGCACTACCCAAATGATTCAGGGAGCCAGCTTCACCCTGGCGGTCTCCGATTTCCCTTTTAATAGCTATCGATTGTTGGTGGTAATCAATCGCTTTTTTATAGTTTCCCAGATGATAGTATGTAACACCCAGATTATACAGGGAGTTAGCTTCACCTTTGCGGTTTCCAATTTCCCTAGCAATAGCTAAGGAGTTTTGGAGGGAATCAATCGCTTTTTTGTACTCTCTCAGATGATAGTATGCATTCCCCAGATTACCCAGGGAGTTAGCTTCACCCAGGCGGTAACCGATTTCCCTAGCAATAGCTATCGATTGTTGGTAGTAATCAATCGCTTTTTTGTACTCTCCCAGAGTACGGTATGCATTACCCAGATTATACAGGGAGTTAGCTTCACCTTTGCGGTTTCCAATTTCTCTTTGAAAAGCGATTGATTGTTGGTAGTAATCAATCGCTTTTTTGTACTCTCCCAGATGATGGTATGTAGTAGCCAGACCAATTAGGGAGGCACCTTCAACCTTGCGGTGTCCGATTTCCCTAGCAATAGCTAAGGAGTTTTGGAGGGAATCAATCGCTTTTTTATAGTTTCCCAGATGATAGTATGTAACACCCAGATTATACAGGGAGTTAGCTTCACCCTTACGGTATCCAATTTGTTTATAAATCACCAATGCTTGCTGCCAAGATTGTAATGCTTCTGGGAACTCACTGCGACGAACGTGACTCATTCCCTGCTGAAATAGTTTGTCCGCCTCGGCTTGCTTACTGTCTACTTCAACTATGGCATCACTAGGGGTTATAGTTCCTTCTTGCTCTGGGCTAACCGTGTTTTGTTCTTGAGCCAGTGCTAGTACAGTGAGGAAACTAGCCACAACAGGGAGTACCCCAGGGGTGAGGTAGACAGTGAGAAGTCCCAACCATAAGACTTGCTTAAGTTTCATATCGGATATTGAATTATTCCCTACTTCCCTATATCTGAGAGATTCCTGAGCCTATGCAATGATTCAGGGAGTCGGGAGTAGGGAGTAGGGAGTCGGGACTCGGTAGTGGTGCGTTACGGGACGGGCTGTCCCAAACACACCCTACGCCACTACTATAAAAATAGCGATCGCATTATAGCTGGACAAGGGTTATAGGGATAGCTTCGGCCACTATATTTTACGAATCATTGAGGAGTGCTATATATTGAAATAATCTCGATTTCCATTACTCGATGCATTGGTTTGGTTGGCTTTTCAGTTGTGATCAGTTGATCTGCTTTAATTTGCAGTGCAGCTGCTACATGAATCGCATCCATCCCAGCTAAACCATAGGTACAGGCAATTTGTTGGGCATTTTGGAGAATTTGCTCTAAGTCAGTTGCCCAATGGTTGACAGCATTAAAGAAGGTTTCGTAAAATTCTGTTTCATCTTGTTGCTTGTTAAAAATTGCTTTAGGCAAGACTTCTAACTGCACGAAGCGACTTGAGGCAAACTCCCGATTTTCATCGTTAAGAATTTGATTGGCTCTAATGCTGATTGACTCAATGCCTTGAAAAGCGGTAATCAGTACACCAGAGTCTATGTAAGTCTTCTTACGAGTCACTCCATCCACCTCGACGTGCAGCCAATTCCAGTTCAATGTCCTCTTCGTTGAGCAGTCGTAAGCCAGCAGCAATTGCTCGTTGTCGAATTTCCCATAATTTTTGGGCTAAGGGAGTTTTTGGTACAAAATCCGATTGAGGGGGTGTTGTTTCTGACTCAGATTTAAGGAGTTCAACAAACTCCAAAACTTTTTGCTGTTTTTCCGGTGCCAGTTCTCGCCAGTGTTTAAGTAGTTCTTCTTCTTTACCCATAAACACCTCCCGATGGAATGATAATTCTATTGTATAGGAATAGGGAACAGGGAATAGGGAACAGGGAATAGGGAGCAGGGAACAGGAATAGGCAAGAGGCAAAAGGCAAAAGGCAATAGGGGCAAGAGTTCCGAACTTTCCCCACACCCGACTCCCGACTCCCGACTCCCGACTCCCCAAATTCTCTACCTCGCTTCACCAATAACCGTAAAAGCCGCCCAAGCTTTCGGGTCTGGATTACCATCTCCATCATTGAGCATCGATAACATCGCCTCTCGCATGGCTTTGGCTTTATCGAATTTGTGGGTGTAAATATTCGTGTAAAACTCCGTCATCAACTTGGCCGTATCATCATCAGGCACTTGCCATAAGGACACCACCAAAGTGGGTACACCGGCGGCAATCAAAGAACGGGATAAACCAACTACCCCTTCCCCTTTAATCTCACCCCTACCAGTATCACAAGCACTGAGGACCACTAACTTTGCTTTCAATAAGGATTTTTCCGGTAGTCCGTAACCAATCAGAATTTCATCACTGGTGAGAAAGCCATCATGGTCTGGTTTCTCAGGAGCTAATGCGATCGCACCGGGATAACCAATACCATTGACATCATCCAGTAAACCATGGGTGGCTAAATGGATAACGGAAGCATTGGCCATTTTTTCCACAATGGTTGATTCTGTTGCTAAGGGTCCAATCAGAGCTTTTGTATTGAGCAATTTAGCAATGGTTAAGGCTTCTGTTTCTGCACCCGGTAGAGCGGGTAACGGTTTTTGTTCCCGTCCTACTGTAATGGTGGGCATGGTGGGATTACCCACAATCAATGGTGTTCCGTTGCTGTCTTGGACTCGATGCCAATTTTTACGGGTAAACGACAGGGATTGGATCGAAGGAGCAGTGAGAATGGTATGGTTTTCGATTAGATAATTTCCGTCATCATCTAGCAGAGCAGCAAAGGGAACCAGAAATAGTTCTTGATGGGGAATAAAAATAATACGGTCTGATGGGTTTATTGGTAATACGTCAACAATGGGAGTAATCAGGAGTTGGTAGAGTTGTTGTAGGGGATTACTATTGTTAGGGTTTGGTGGTGAAGGAGCATGAGGTAATAAGTTAACAATTGAAGTAATCAACAGTTGGTAGAGTTGTTGTAGTCGATTACCATCCTTAGTGTTTTGTGGTGAAGAAGGATTGTGATTAGATCTACCTCTGACACCAATCTCCTCACGACTAAATTTGACTAGTTTGGCCAGAGTAGTATCTTGGGGTAAATCATGACTACGGAAAGTAATCTGCCCAGTGGGAGCAATCACCCAAATATAAATCTGGTCATCAACAATCGAATATTCCACCAAGGTTGCTTGTTGTTGTTGAGCAATCTCTTGAATGTCTTCAAGAGTAAGAGCTTTGGTTTTTTGAGGAGTTTCAGATAACTGTGCCGCTAATAAGTCAATCAGAGCGCGGTTGCGACCCCGTTCGGCAATCTCTAAGGCTTGTCTTGGTTGACCTTGAGTAATCAAGACGTGTTTTAACAAAATATAGCTGTTAGCTTGTTTTTCAAAAATAGAAACCTTCCAATCATCTTTGTTACCGAGGAGGTGGCGGATATCTTCCTTAATCTTAATGGCATCAAACAGGTGAGTTTGGGCTGGTTCTAGTTGTTTTTTTTTTAAGAAGGTAAGACCGAGATTATTCAGGGAGTTAGCTTCACCCTGGCGGTCTCCCATTTTCTTTTTAATAGCTATCGATTTTTGGTGGTAATCAATTGCTTTTTTATAGTCTCCCAGATGATCGTATACAAGACCCAGATTACCCAGGGAGTTAGCTTCACCCTGGCGGTATCCGATTTCCCTATCAATAGCTATCGATTTTTGGTGGTAATCAATTGCTTTTTTGTAGTCTCCCAGATTATCGTATGCAAGACCCAGATTATTCAGGGAATTACCTTGACTCAGGCGGTTTCCGATTTCCCTAGCAATAGTTAATGATTGTTGGTGGTAATCAATCGCTTTTTTATAGTCTCCCAGTTGACTGTATGTAGCACCCAGATTATTCAGGGAATTACCTTGACCCAGGCGGTTTCCGATTTCCCTAGCAATAGTTAATGATTGTTGGTGGTAATCAATCGCTTTTTTGTACTTTCCCAGATGATAGTATACAATACCCAGATTATTCAGGGAGGCAGCTTCACCCAGGCGGTATCCGATTTCCCTAGCAATAGCTAAAGATTTTTGGTGATAATCAATCGCTTTTTTATAGTCTCCCAGATTAAAGTATGCACCACCCAGATTATCCAGGGAGGCACCTTCACCGTGGCGGTGTCCGATGTCCCTAGCAATAGCTATCGATTGTTGGTGGTAATCAATGGCTTTTTTGTACTCTCCCAGATTACGGTATGTAATACCCAGAACACCCAGGGAGCGAGCTTCACCCAGGCGGTATCCGATTTGTTTATAAATCACCAATGCTTGCTGCCAAGACTGTAATGCTTCTGGGAACTCACTGCGACGAACGTGACTAAGTCCCTGCTGAAATAGTTTGTCCGCCTCGGCTTGCTTACTGTCTACTTGAACTATGGCATCCCTAGGGGCTAAAGTCCCTTCTTGCTCTGGGCTAACCGTGTTTTGTTCTTGAGCCACTGGTGGTAAACTCAGGAATCTAGCCAAAACCAGGAGTACCCCAGGGGTGAGGTAGACAGTGAGAAGTCCCAACCATAAGACTTGCTTAAGTTTCATATCGGATATTGAATTATTCCCTATTTGGCCATATCTGAGAGATTCCTGAACCTATGCAATGATTCAGGGAACAGGGAGTAGGGTGTGGGGTGTGGGGTGTGGGGTGTCGGGAGTCGGGAGTCGGGAATCGGGAATCGGGAACTTTGACCCGGTGAGTGGAATGGGCATCAGGCTTAGAATGGGCATCTTGTGGAACGGGCATCTTGCCCGTTTCATTCCCCGGCGGGGGTTCCAACCGATGCCAACAGCGGAAAACCATGGCAAGCCCGGAAGGGTGAGAGCAAGAGTACCCTCGCGGGTACTGTGAAATTCCAGAGAGCTTTGGAAAAATGGTAGTTAACAGTTCAATCTGTCTGAAGTCCTTTTCTAAATTCATAGAAATTCACGATGACAACTAACAAGGAAGATTTAATGCAGTCAACCTGGGAGACAATTTTTTTGGCCTGGTTTAGTCCTGTAATTCCCTTGAATGAGCCTCCTTGTATGATCAAGTCATGTGTATGAAACAAAAATCCCAGGGATAGAATCCCGGGGAGTTTAAAAAGAGATTAAAAAGGATAATGCCTAAAGTAGACTTAGCAAAATTGGGTATTTTTGCCGTTTTACTGGTATTTCTGTTAGGTAGTTCATGGGTGCTGGCTGATATATTGCAAAATCAGGCTATTGCGGCTCCCTACGTGCAATTTTCTACAGGTAATTTCCAGTGGCGGAGTTATCGGAAGGCTACTCACCCCAAGTTTGGGAGTAGTGCTGACAGAGAAATCTTTTCGGCTGTGTCTGTCCCTAACTGCACTGCCGTAATTCCTGACCAAATTTATCGTTTTGTTGAGGGTATAGATAGCTGCCTTCAACCAATGACAGATGATGAAATTGAGCAGATGCTCAAGGATCCATTTGCTACTGGAATTCTCAGCAAAGGAACATTTCCAGAGAATGTAGATGCTCTAGCTGCTGCTATTGCAGACTCCCAACTGAACTTGGAATCAGCGAACTACTTCCTTGGAGAAGGCAGTCAAATCCCGACGACGATTGCATCCCGTGAAGAACCCCGTAACCTTCGTTATGTTCTTACTTGGGGAACGAGTCGCACCAGTAATGCCGATATTCTTGTGAGTACAGCTGCCGGTGGCAACTCTAGCTTTTTGCAAGTAATTGCCTGGGATGCACAAGCCAAAAAATACAACTTCTATGAATTGCGGGAACAGGTAGGTGAACAACTAGGTACATCTACCAAAGTTTGGACTTGGGCTGGGGATTCTGGGATGGCGCGGGCACAACCGACTATGGGAGTGGGCTGTTTTGATTGTCACCATAATGGTGTGGTGATTATGAAAGAACTTGCTCCACCCTGGAACAATTGGCATTCTCAGCGGGGGCCAATCTCACCCCTAGTAGTGCCGTTAAGGGTGACCCAAGAAATATTCTTTAATAACTTGCAAGGAGCCGAGGTGCTTGAGCAGGTAATTCTCGGTGGTTTCATGAAATACCATAAAAATTGGTTGCGCGATCGCTACAAAAAACAAGCAGGAGTTATTAACTTAACGGACGTCAACCAGATGCTACGTCATCTGACCACCAACACTACCATCAATTTGGCCTCAACGAATATTGAAAGCAACGGAGCCAAGACTAGCCCAGCCAACCGTGCTGTTGATGGTATTCCCAATGACTTTTTTCTTTGGAATTCAGCCCTCAAGACCAGCTTAGGTCTTAACTACAATATCCCGCTGATTACCTTCGAGCGACAAGAGTATGACAATTACCTAAATACCCATCATTTCCAACTGGTTCAATCTGACTTCACCAAACCGGATGATTCTCCACTGTACGAACAGGATGGCTCTACCTACTTTTCTTTCTTTGTGCCAGTTCCTGCTGCAGAAGACCTCTACATGCTCAAACAGATGCGAAGTGCCAAGATTTTGACAGATAAATTCATTGCTGCTGTCTTGATGGTGGACTTCAAAAACCCTGTCTTTTCGGAAAAGCGGTCTAGCTTGCAGCAGTACGCTGAGCAAGTCACAACAGGCACAATCATCAATGGGATTAGTAGTGTACCCAATGATTTTGCCGAGAAAGTTAGAGTTGCTGCTGCTAACCAGCCTCCCTGCGATCCTACTAACTTTGACCAATGCACTGCGGAACAAGAGTTTTTGCAAACATGGGAACTACCTGATAATCAGTGGAAATCTTTTGTCCAAGAGCAAATTCAGGCTTATTTGGATGAATTAAACACACTTTCTCCTAGGGAGCAGTTAGCTCAACTGATGGAATCAAGTGTCAAGCGCCGGGAGCAGTTTCAATCCTGGCCAACAATTAGTAACCTGAATGAATTTAGCTTGTTACTTCCCCAGAGTGATTTAAGTCATTAGGGCTTGATTAAATCAGACCCTCAAGAAATTAACTAAAACAACAACAACTTTAGCAATCCGTGTAGGAATTGATAGAATTTTTGTTCCCTTTTCCCTACTCCCGTCTTGATGCAGTCGCTCATGGGGGAAACCCCCAAGACCGCGCTGCATCGCTACTCCCTACTCCCTGTTCCCAGATCCGCTGTTCCCTGTTCCCTTTGCTATTACTTGCCATATCAATAACACTAAAAAACTAAGGAGTCAATCAATGGCTAAACTACCTCAATTTGATCCACCAGCCAATCAAAATGATTTTTGTGGAGAAGAAGAAAAGGAAAAAGCATTACGCACTCGCTGGAGTAATAACATTAATCGCTATACAGAACAAACCTTGAAAAACGATCCGTGGAGTTCAGTTAACCAACCACCCCTAAGCCAATATTTCAATCCTCTCAAAACTGATATTCCAGAAGGAACGAAGGGTGTACCGATTAAATGGACGGCGTTCCCGAACCGGATTTTAATGGCATATCCCAATGTTGGGGAACGTACCCAGTGGCAATATGCTGACGAAGGACCACCCCCGGAGGATAACTATGGTCCGAGTGGTCCCCGTGGCTGGCAGGATGAATATTGTGAGTGGAGCGTCACCCGCAATGCACAGGGTAAGATTACCAAAATAATGTTCACATGTGAGAACCGAGAATACTGGTATACCTTGTGGGAAGTCGATCCCAATGTTGTCTTGGGCCTTTACCAGAAATTAGTCAGTCCCGAGGTCAAAATTGAGGATCTGTATCTGCGTGACCAACAAGGTAATTTAGTTATCGATCCCGCCACCGGGCGACCAGCTTATAACGATCGCAATGCCTGGAATAGCACCACGACTGCTGGAGCGGTTCACCTGATTAGCAATCCTAATTCCCTAAGTGCGGAAGTATTTCTAGCTGGACAAGCCACAGTCCTCCGTAGAGATGTAGCAGGTAATCCAATTACAGACAAAAACCAGCTGATCAATTGCAGTCGGTATGGTACCCCAAACCGTAACAGTGATCCCACCATTGGAGCGTCCGTTAACGGATTAGTGCGGGGAACAGGAGCACCAGGTTCTGGACTTCGGATATCCCTGGCAAATCCCGTCGGTCTGTACATCCAAGAACCTAGTTTTAACACCTACGAATTACCCTTTGATGCCCCTGAAGATGCTAAACCCTCAGACTACTGGAAGGTGATTCGCGGGCGTAAACGGGACTCTGGGGAGGAAATGGACTATATTCTCCATGCAGTTTATGAAGTGCCTGAGGAGTTAGGCTTTACGGTTAGCGATATTACCATCAATGGATTCAATATTGAATACGGGGCACAAATTGCTCAAACTTTCCAAATTGCTCTTGCAGGTCTGGGCTTGCCTCAGGTGAACCAAGATGGGCTTCTTTGTGCAGGGGAACCAAAGTTATTACCTCGTCCGTATGTCTTGAGAGAATTGGAAATGCTTAGTGTAGCGTTTCGTTCTAGCTTAAATATGCGTATTGAGCCAGGGACTACCGTGGAGAATGTTGTACTGTACGCATTTGACAGCGATTCACAATCCACTATTGAATTTACTGGTTCACCAGGTATTACCTTTGAACAAACAGATTTTCAGGATCTAGGTAGTAATCAGCAAGTGTTCATCCTCACCATCACTGCTGCTCCTGATGCTCCCTTGGGGAATCGTTCTATTCTTATGAAAAATCCCGATCCGGATAACCCCGGAAACTATTACGGTGGTCCTGCTGTTTTTGGTTTATTAGAAGTCGTTGCACCAGGTACACTTAACAGAAATCAGGATGCTGCTGTATCTGAGGTGGCAGAAACTGCTCCCACATTGATAGCAGTGCCAGATAAACTTCTCTTAGCTCCCATTGAGTTATCCAAAAGAAGTAATGCTAGGTAATACTTAGATCTTGCACCAAGTTGAAAATTTACCTGTCAAACTAGGGAACAGGGAATAGGGAACAGGGAATAGGGAATAGGGAATAGGGAACAGGAATAGTGGTGTGTTACGGGACGGGGATCCCAACCGATGCCAACAGCCGGAAAACCAACCATGGCAAGCCCGTCTGATCACGCACCACTAGCAACTCCCCCATCTCCCCATCTCCCCATCTCCCCATCTCCCCATCTCCCCATCTCCCCATCTCCCCATCTCCCCATCTCCCCATCTCCCAATCTCCACACCCTCCCCACACCCCACACCCTAAATTCTCTACCTCGTTTCACC
>NZ_JAAHHM010000108.1:0-22421 GCF_010692445.1 Moorena sp. SIO3E8
CCTGGCTCATACTGCTGCGGTTGCGCCTGTCGAGTCCTTCGGTTTTTTCTCTCAAAACACTGCTACAGGACAGCTTGGGTTAAAAAACTCTTCCCCATTCTATCGTCTTTCTATAAGAGCCGCACCCAATTAATTTTGTTTAAATGCTTATGATTCCTCAACAGTGAGAGTTTGCAACTCAAACTGATGAACTAGGGGAGTATTGTTTACCTAGGAATTAGGATTGCTATAGTTGTGTGCTGCTAAAGGGCGATAGTATTGTTGACAAAGTACCCAAATTCCTGGATCAGGTGCAACTTAGTATGATCATCAAGTCAATCCCTGTTGAAACTATAACCGCCAAGCAGATGATTGATACTTGTCTTCGCATGAACAGTCTTGGTATCAATCAAGGTACCAGTGGTAATGTCAGTGTCAGGGTTAGAGACAGTATCGGTGAGGCAATAGCAATTACTCCCAGTGGACTAGACTACGAAGACCTAACTCCTGATAAACTCTGCAAAATTTACTTCGGCAAAGACAAACAACCTGTTTTTGCTGAGAATAATCGTTATTTACCCAGCAGTGAATGGCGATTTCACTATGACATACTTTTGAATCGAACTGATGTCAATGCTATTGTCCATACTCATAGCATCCATGCTACAGCATTGGCTTGTATGGATCTACCCATTCCCAGCTTTCATTATATGGTGGCTAGGACAGGTGGAAGCAGTATAAAGGTAGCTGATTATGCTACCTTTGGCACTCAAGAACTTAGCAACAACGCCCTAAAAGCATTGGGAAATTCCCTTGCTTGTTTGTTAAAAAATCATGGTATGATTGCCTGTGGTAAAGATATAAGGCACGCTCTGAAAGTCGCCCAAGAACTAGAAACCTTGGCTCAAATCTATATCAAAATCATCAGCGTTAACAAGATTTATGGAGAACCTCAATTATTGAGTGAGGAAGAAATGCAGATAGTTATAGAAAAGTTTAAAACCTATGGAGTTCAGCCAAACCTTGGTAATGGTTGATTAGATAGCACTATTTTATAGCATTGATTAAATAGGTTAGGAGGTTAGGTACACAAGTTTTTGAGTTTAGGGAATAGGGAATAGGGAACAGGTAAAAAATAGGTCCGTACAATCTCATTAATATCATAAACCCTATAGATATTACCATAGGGATATTTATGGATACTATAGTTAAAGTTAGTTATTAGTTAAAGTCTTAATAAAATTAACCAAAACTTTAAAATGATTTAACAATTGTAAATGAAATATTAATAAAATATATACTTTTAGTAAAATTTTCAGTTTACAATCTACAATCCACGATTGGGATTAAGAATCCCACTAAAAAAATCAACTTAACAACAGGAGACTATTATGGTCACCGCCCCTACACCAAAGACAACACCACAGCCAACGGTCAAAATCGGCCCAACTCAGCTGCTGATTAATAACGAATGGGTAGAGAGCACCTCTGGGAAACGATTCGAGACGATTAACCCTGCTACAGGAGAGGTGATCTGTGATGTGGCTGAGGCTGATGCCCCAGACGTTGATAAAGCAGTAGTGGCGGCTAGGACAGCCTTTACCAGTGGAGACTGGCCGAAAATGTCTGCCACCCAGCGGGGGGAGTTACTATACAAGCTAGCTGACTTAATCGAAGCAAACAAGGAAGAAATAGCACGGCTGGAAACCCTAGACAATGGAAAGCCCTATCGTGATTCCTTTAATGCAGATGTGTCTCTAGTCATTGCTTGCTATCGGTACTATGCTGGCTGGGCAGATAAGATTCAAGGCAAAACAATTCCCATTAATGGACCGTACTTCTGCTACACGCGCCATGAACCTGTGGGAGTGGTTGGTCAGATTATTCCTTGGAACTTTCCACTGTTGATGCAAGCGTGGAAGTTAGGCCCAGCACTGGCAGCTGGTAACACCGTGGTGATGAAAACGGCGGAACAGACTCCTTTATCAGCGTTGCGGATCGGTGAACTGATTATTGAAGCAGGTTTCCCTCCTGGTGTGGTGAATCTTCTCTCAGGCTATGGACCAACCGCTGGGGCTGCGATTTCACATCATATGGATATCGATAAAGTTGCCTTTACCGGCTCGACTGAGGTAGGGCATCTAATTATGGAAGCTGCTGCTAAGAGTAACCTTAAGCGGGTCACTCTAGAACTTGGTGGTAAGAGTCCTAACATTGTCTTTGCTGATGCTGACATGGATAAAAGCATTGAGGGCGCTCACTTTGCCCTGTTCTTTAACCAAGGACAGTGCTGTTGTGCTGGTTCGCGGCTGTTTGTGGAAGAGAAGTGCTATGACGAGTTTGTAGACAAGTGTGTGAAACGGGCGCAAAATCGCACAGTTGGTGACCCGTTTGATGCTAACACAGAACAGGGTCCCCAAGTGGATCTCGAACAGTTCAATAAGGTGATGGGCTATATTGAGTCTGGTCAGCAGGAAGGAGCTCAGATGTTGTGTGGTGGTGGCCGAGTTGGCGATCGCGGTTACTTCATCGAACCGACAGTGTTTGTTGATGTCCAAGATCAGATGAAGATTGCCCAAGAAGAAATCTTTGGACCAGTGATGAGCATTATTAAGTTCAAAGATATTGATGAAGTGATTAAGCGGGCAAATGATACCATGTATGGCTTAGCAGCAGCCGTGTGGACGAAGGATATTACTAAAGCTCATGCGATCGCAAACAATGTCCGTGCTGGTACTGTCTGGGTGAATTGCTACGATGTGTTTGATGCCGCTGCTCCCTTCGGTGGTTTCAAGCAGTCTGGGATTGGTCGTGAACTTGGGGAGTATGGCTTGCAGCAATACACCGAGGTCAAGACAGTTACGGTTAAATTGTAGGATTGTACCAATCTCAAAGCCTGGTTTTTACTATCAACAAGCCAAAAAGAAGGCTACAGGATAGTTAGTTGGTAATTTAGGACAAGCTAATGGGTAATAGGGAATTGTAAGCCAATTTCCTATTACCCATTACTTTATGCTGTGCTCAAGCTTCAAGTTAAAGTTCAGCGCTCAGCGGTCAGCGGTCAGTGGTCAGCCTTGGCACAGGCTTTGGCCTTGGCCTTTGGGCCACGCGGGGCGCGTTTGGCCACGCTGTGCGAACGACACCGTAACCTAACTTAGATTAAACAAATGGTTTGTTTTATTTAAAAGCACCTCAACTAGCACCATCTGTAACCCATGAGCTTATCGCTGTTCGCGTAGCGTGTGCGTAGCACATAAGCTGTTCGCGCAGCGTGCGCGTAGCGCATATGCTTATCGCTGATAGCTGATAGCTCATAGCTGATAGCTGTTCGCGCAGCGTGCGCGTAGCGCATATGCTTATGTTATTCTTTAACGTTTCTTGATCCGGATCAATTTAGAAACAAAACAAGTGTTCAGTGTAAGTTGTCCATTTAGCAGCAGTTTCTTAAATTTTGTTAAGCACCCTTGGCTGACATCCACTAACATAGAAGAGAATTGGATAAAAGGGCTAATTAGAGAGATTCATAAGGTTTCATGAAATACGGAATTGATATTGGTCACAACTTGCCCCCTGATACAGGAGCTCAAGGTATCAGAGTAGAAGATGAAATGACTAGAGACGTGGGAACGAGAGTAATTTCCAAATTGAGAGACTTGGGACATCAGGTAGTTGAATGCAAGCCTAAGAGTGCGAGTACTTTGGGCAGCTCGCTGCGGCAACGGTGCAATATTGCCAATGCTAATCGAGTTGATCAGTTTGTTTCAATTCATTTTAATGGGTTTAATGGTCAAGCTAATGGGGTAGAAGTATTTGCGATTAGTGATACTGCCAAAAAAATTGCCCAGCCAGTTTTAGAAAAAATAGTCGAGTTGGGTTACTTCAATAGAAAGGTTAAAAATGGCTCTCATTTATATGTCCTCCGATATACCAATATGCCAGCAATTCTCATAGAAAGCTGCTTTTGTGATTCCCAGAAAGATATGGAACTCTACGATCCAGAAGTATTAGCTAATGCAATTGTTAAAGGATTAACAGGACAAGAGCCACCAACTACTAAATCTTCCTCTGACGATAATGTTCTAGAATTACAAAAAGCTCTTAATCGCTTAAAAATGAAAAGTCCTGCTGGTCAGCAATTAGTAGAAGATGGATCTCTTGGTCAGGCGACTATCGCAGCAATAAAAACATTTCAAGCTATTGTAGGAATTAACCAAACTGGTATTGGTGACTCGACCACATGGCAGACTATTAATCAGATTCTTGAGCAACCCATACTTAGACCTAATCATGCTGGAGGTACCACGGTAAAATATCTCCAACGTCGGGTGGGAACTCAGGCAGATGGTATCTTTGGTTCAGGCACCGCAAGTGCTGTGATCAGATTTCAGAAACAACAAGGTTTAACGGCTGATGGTATCGTCGGACCACAAACTTGGAGTAAATTGATTGACTAGCAAGGCTTTGAGCCACGTTTAGCATTTAAGCAGCAGTTGCCTCACGTCTCACCCGATCGGGGAGCGTGAGATTAATGGCGGACAGGAATTATATTATAATAATTATATTAGCTCAAGGTAATAGGAATATTACTCGTTATTAGTATAGTTTTCCGTTAACAGGATAAGATAGTCTAATGCTCCATATAATCGGGACAATTTATCAATCGTAAAATTTCCGATATTTTGAGTAAAAATGTCCCTTTGTAATCGTCCAAACTGCCATAAATTTCCATCAGTAACTATGCCGTAAACAGGACGTTGAAGATCTTGATTGATTTTTTGCGAAGCTACCAACTCGGCAAGGCATTGCCCCCAACCTTGTTGGAAATCATTTTTCTTCGCCTCAACAAGCGATGCAGCGCGGTCTTGGGGGTTTCCACGGGGCTTACAAGGTGCGGACGCAGGTTCCGCACACAGCCCCTCCCCATGAGCGACTGCATCAAGAATAATAACCAGTGGTTTTTCTAAAACCGTTTTTCCTAATTCTGATTTTGTCGAAAATATGTAGTCAGGAGTCCCTGACAAAACTTGATCATAGAAGATGCTTTTTTGAATCCAGAAAGCATAGGTTTGATAGTATTTTTTATAGAGTTCTCGCAACAAGGGAGAAATGATAATTTCACTCCGAGACGCTTCCGAGCTGAATACATCTATTGTTTCTTTATAAAACTCTAGGTCTTTCAAGAAAATTTCGGGTAGGTCAGTGTCTTGAGAAACTATAAATGTTCCTTCTTCGTATTTAATTTGGTAGTGTTTCTGTACATCAGCTATAGTTTTAAAGTCACTAAATGCCATAGTTAATCAGTCTCCTGATTGGGTCTAATCATATCTTAGACATCACACTATATCGTTATGATATTGAAACAGATGTACGGCGTAGCCTAAGAGACTGTTGATAAAGTAAATTATAAAGTAGACGGCGATTAGTCGCTGACTGTCATAGCACTTACCAAGTATAAAGAGCGATCGCGAAGCGTGGCCAAAGGCCAATCGCTCTTAACCAGAATAAATAAGTATAAATACTTGATTACTTACAAAAATCAAGATTTGACTACAATTTAACCAATGCGATCGCTAAACAACATTAAGAGCCAGAATTCCTTATTCTCGGGATTATGATCTATTTGGAGCTCTTAGCTGATGGGGTAAGCATTCAGCACTCAGCACTCAGCACTCAGCACTCAGCTTAATGCTTACGGCCAGGGAGAAGCAGACGTAACAAAGATTAAACTAATGGTTACCTGTTGTCTTGATGCAAAGCGCGAGTGGGGGAAACCACGGCAGTTGCTCATGGGGGGAACCCCCGCGTGAAGGCACTGCCTCCCCTGTTCCCTTGCTGCATCGCTTATTCAAAAGTACCGATCTAGTAGCGTGGCACAGGGTAAGCATATGCGCTACGCGCACGCTGCGCGAACAGCAGTCAGCCGTCAGCCGTCAGCTTATTTTATTCAAAAGCTGAAAGGTAAGCATTTAGGCGTTGGCCACGCTACGCGAATGGCCACGCTACGCCAACAACTGTCAGTCGTCAGCCTTGGCCGTTGGCCACGCTACGCGAATGGCTGATAACTGATAGCTGATAGCTGATAGCTGATAGCTGAGGGCACAGGCTTCTACCGTGGCACAGGCTTCGACCCTGGGACAAACACGCATAAGCTGATAACTGATAGCTGATAGCTGAGGGCTGATAGCTGATCAATTAACTTATGAAAAAATCGATATTCAAAGAAAACCGAAAGTATACATTTAGTGACTATTTTGCGATGACCAATCCCACTGAGGAAATTGTTGGTGAGTTTGGTTACTCCTTCGCCATTGAAGTAATTGACCTTCCTAAGTCTACCAACTATGACCTAGATATCATTGAAAACCTCAACCATACCTACTACACCATTATTCCCAAAATAAGCCTTACGTCGGAAATTGCCAAACGGGAATTTCTGATTGCCCCACTAATCCTGGAAATTGCCAAGCTGCTCCCAGTTAAAGTCAATGTTGAGTATCCCCTAGACATTAACGATCAGCTAGGGGGAGCGCTAGACTACTTATTAAAAAGTAGCCAAAATCTGATTATTATAGAAGCAAAAAAGAAAGATATTGATGGTGGTTTTAACCAGTTAGCAGCCGAACTAATTGCTTTAGATAAATATGAAGAGAGCGAATCTATTGAAATTCTTTATGGTGCTGTGACTCTAGGGGATATTTGGAAATTTGGAACCCTTGATAGGAAACGGAAGCACATTGCTAAAACTATTCAAAGTCAGACTATTCCTAGGGATACAGAAGAAATATTCTCAATTCTAATTGGAATACTGAGCTTAAAACCAGGGCAGAGTTCAATTAAGCGCTAACCTATAATCTATAACCTGCAACCTATGGTCAATCGGGAGTAACCGATAATGATTCTTGTCATTGACAACTACGACAGCTTTACCTACAACTTAGTCCAGTACCTAGGAGAATTGGGTCACCAATTACCTGTGGCATCAGAGATTCAGGTCTATCGCAATGATAAAATTGATATACAGAAAATCCGCCAGCTCAACCCAGATGGGGTAGTGATTTCTCCAGGCCCAGGACGTCCTGAAGATGCTGGGATATCAAGGGCTATATACAGCAATTTGGGGTCAAATCTACCCATTTTAGGGGTTTGTTTGGGTCATCAAGCCTTGGGCCAGGTATTTGGCGGGAAAATTGTTTCCGCACCAGTATTGATGCATGGCAAAACCTCAGAGATTCATCACACTGGGGTTGGGGTTTTTCAGGGATTACCCAATCCTTTCACAGCGACTCGATACCATAGTTTAGTTATTGACCGTAGCTGCTGTCCTGATGTCTTGGAAATCACGGCTTGGGTGGATGATGGCACAATTATGGGAGTTAGACATCGGAACTATACACACATAGAAGGCGTCCAATTTCATCCAGAGAGTATTTTGACCTGTTCTGGTAAGCAACTTCTAAAAAACTTCTTAGAATCGCTGCCAGCATCTGCTACTCTCTCTATATCTCCCTGAAAATAAACTTGTTTCCAAGAAACCATGAAACGGCGACAGTTGATGCGCTATGTGAGTGCGGGTGTACTCACAACTCTTTCAACCGGCTTAGCTTCTGGACTCAGTTCTTACCAAGCACAGCCATCACGCAATGTATTGACAGTAAAGTGGCTTGGTCATACCTGCTTTTTATTTACTGGGGGTGGTGTGCGAGTTTTAGTCAACCCATTCCAAACCATTGGGTGTACGGCTAGATACAACTCACCAAAAGTAGAGGCAGATTTAGTCCTAATCAGTAGCCTACTACTAGATGAAGGAGCAGCGGAAGGTATACCGGGGAGTCCCCGGCTCCTATTTGAACCGGGTATTTTTCAAGTAAATGGGCTAAAATTCGAGGGAATTAGTATTCCTCACGACCGAGTCGGTGGACGTCGGTTTGGTAATAACGTGGTTTGGAAATGGACTCAAAATGGTATCAATATCCTACACCTGGGAGGAGCAGCAGCCCCTCTAGATATTGAGCAGAAAATTCTGATCGGGCGTCCTGATTTAGCGTTGATTCCAGTGGGAGGGGGACCAAAAGCCTACACCCCTCAAGAAGCTAAACAGGCATTTGATGTCCTTAAGGCAAAGATCATGATTCCTACTCATTTCCGAACTAAGGCCGCTGATGCCGAACAGTGTGATATTTTGCCAGTGGAGGAGTTCTTAACATTGATGAAGGACACACCCATACGCCGTGCCAAAAACGATACCATTACGATTAGCTCAGGGGATTTATCCCAAGATGGGTCAGTGATTCAACTAATGAGTTACAACTACAACTTTTAAATGCGCTTGCCTAGCCCCTTACCCAGACTGCAACCGCCTTTCTGGATTGGTGGAGTGGCGGTTTTAGGCATGATTTTCTGGATTGAAACCCTACGGCAGTTTGGGTTTGTTGTTCCAACTCCCTTTATACTTCTTTTCTTTGCTGTTGCCCTAACTGCCAGTATCGACGGATTACTTGCTGGAGTTACCAGTGCCACAGTATGGGCAATTTACCTGATCTATGCCTCTGCTGTTCACGTTGGTTCACCGAGTTTAACCGGGGGTTCAGTAGAGGTGAGTTTGGGGATTCTAGTTGTGGTCTTACTGGCTGTGCGGCTCGGCTGGATAAAAGACCAGAATCAGAAGCTGATCCAAAAGTTGCGACAAGCCAGCCTTGAGCTAGAACGACGGATTGAACAACGCACCGCTGAACTCTTAACCACCAATTCTAGACTCTCCAAGGAGATTCGCGGACGCATTCTGGCTCAAGAAGCCCTCGGAAAAAACGAATTGGCATTACAGTTAAGCCAAAATCGACTTGAAAGTATTTTGAGTTCCCTTGAGGATGTGGTTTGGTCCGTGCGCCCCCAAACCTCCAGACTGCTTTACCTCAACTCCGCTGTTGATAGTCTTTATGGTTATAGTATATCCGATTTTTTAGGTAACTCAAATCTTTGGCTAGAGGTAATCCACCCAGAAGACCGAGAACGAGTTCAGCAAAAGCGAAATTTTTTTAGCAATAACTCATTGCCGTTGTCACCCCAATCACTTCTGGCAATTGACGGTCAAGACTTAGAATATCGAATCGTGCGCTCTGATGGGCAGGTGCGCTGGATTCGTGATCATGTACAAATTCACACCGATGCCCATGGTATCCCGATACGCATTGATGGTATTGTCACTGACATTACCAAAGCCAAGCAAGTCGAGGAAGCTTTGGCAGAGAGTGAGCGGAAATTTCACGCCATCTTTGACCAGACCAGCCAATTTACATGGCTCCTGCAACCAGATGGTACCTTGCTCGAAGCCAACCAAACTGCCCTTAACTTTAGCGGATTAACTCCGTCAGAGATTGTGGGTAAGCCCTTCTGGCAAATCCAATGGTGGACACAGTCTACTCAAACCGAGAATTCTTTAAAAAATGCGATCGCTCAAGCAGCTAACGGTGAGTTTGTCCGTTATCAAGGGTCGGTGCTAGGGTTACAGGGTCAAGTGATCACGATGGAGTTTTCCGTGAAACCGTTGCGGGATGAGAACGGAAATATAGTGTTGTTAATCCTAGAAGGTCGAGATATTAGCGATCGCATCAGAGCAGAAGCAGCAACTCTAGAGGCTCAAAACAAGGACATACTGCTTAAAGAGATTCACCATCGGGTCAAGAACAATTTACAAATTGTCTCAGGACTCCTTTACCTCCAGTCCCGATATATAGATGATGAAAGTATCCTGGATATCCTCTGTGAAAGCCGCAATCGTCTCCAAGTCATGGCCTTAATCCATGAGAAACTTTATGGCTCTAAGAATCTGAGTCAGATTGACTTCCAAGATTATATTCAATCCCTGACTAAGGACTTATTAGAATCTTACGCCTGTAGTAATCATCCCCCTAGGATTAAGGTTAATTTTGTTAAGATATTTCTGGACATTGACAGGGCTATTCCCTGTGGTTTAATTATTAATGAATTAGTATCCAATGCCCTCAAATACGCTTTTCCAGAAGGAGATAACGGTGAAATTATTGTTGACTTTAAGTGCCATGAGGATAACTATTTTGAACTGATCGTCAGTGACAATGGTCTTGGCATCCGAGAAGGTATAGATTTAGATAACCCCAAGACCCTCGGTCTACGCTTAGTCCATACCCTAGCCACTAAGCAACTCAAAGGTGAAGTTGAGTTAGATACAAGTCATGGTGTTATGTTTAAAATTAAATTTTAATAAAGTTTAAAATTGTTTAAACAAGCTTAAAGCATTACTAAATTTTTCAAGACCCACCTCGAATTGTGATATAGAACTATTAGGTTATGATGCAGTTAACGTAAGCATTCAGCTATCAGCCGTCAGCTATCATGGTAATCAACGGGAGGTAGTAAACAAGCTTACGGGCTGGTACGGCTGGTTGAAAATCCCTGCTCGTTTTACTCATCCGACCCGCTGCAGTTAAAGCGCCTCCTAGCACCTCAAGTACCGTGGCACAGGCTTCTAGCCTGTGATGGGCATAAGCTGATAGCTGATAGCTGATAGCTGATAGCTGATAGCTGATAGCTGATAGCTGATAGCTGATAGCTGATAGCTTAGCAGTTAACTAACCGGCAGCACAGAACCAAGGCAAAAGTTATTAAGTAGGGAGAACAAACTGGCTTGCTTCAAGGTTAAGACAAGGGACAACCCAAGGTAACTTGAAAAGCAATTCCATAACTAGGAAATGTCACAAATAAACATCTTAGTGGTTGAAGATGAAGCGATCACAGCTGAAGTTATTGCTGAACAGCTCATACAGTTGGGATACACCGTAACCGATAGCGTCACCTCTGGCACGGGCGCTATCAGCAGCACTGCCAATAACCAGCCTGATTTAGTCCTGATGGATATTACCTTAGATCCAAACGATATAGATGGCATATAGCAGTCGCCATCATAGTTAGGACAAAGAAAACGAAAAGCCCTTCCACTTATCGTCCGATTTCTGTCATGCCCAAACCTTACAGCTACGACCTGCGCCAAAAAGTAATTCAGGCGATCGAACTCAATGGCATGAAGCGCTCTCGTAGCCAGTGAGTATTTTAACATTAGCCGCAACACCATTAATTTGTGGTTACGGCCATTGCTGAGACGGGGGACAACCAGCGCCAAAGTCAGGGAGCACCGAGGCTTGAATAACAAGATCACTGACTGGGAGAAGTTTCGAGCCAATGCCTATACCCATGGTGACAAAACCCAGGTGGAGATGGCTGAGTTATGGGATGGAGAGATCAGCGATTCGGCAAAGCCGACGCTACGCGAACGCACAATATCACGTGCCTTGAAGAAAATTGGGTTTACGCGAAAAAAAAGACTTACGGCTACCGTGAAAGAGATGAACAATTACGCCTTGCCTTTGTTGAACAGCTAGCCACCCAAAAGATATGAACAGATTGTTTATGCCTCGGAGTCAGGTATTGCTCATCGGTTCGATTATGGCTATGGTTACAGTCCATTTGGAGAGCGCTTTCATGACCTGAAGTCCGGTCGCAGAAAAGGTCGAGTCAACATGATTGCTGCACTTTGTGGGCAACAGTTGTTAGCACCTTTCACTATTGAAGGATCTTGTAATCGAGAGGTATTTGAAACTTGGGAACGAAACGTGCTTGATTCCCACCTTGAGACCAGGGCAGAAACTGGTGATTGACAATGCCACCTTTCATAAAGGTGGACGTATTGAGCAACTGGTTCGGGCTGCAGGTTGTCAGGTGTGGTACTTACCACCCTATTCACCAGACTTGAACCGGATTGAAAAATGCTGGTCATGGCTAAAAAGCCGCTAAGCCAAGCAACTAGAGCATTTTGAAACACTGCGAGAGGCTATGGAGCACGTCCTCACTTTAGCGTCCTAACCAACCTGGCGGTTGCTATAACTGCTGCTCAGCGCATCCGAGAGCAATTCCAGATTCCAGTAGTCTATTTGACAGCCCACTCTGATGAGACTACCCTAGCCCGAGCTAAGATGACAGCACCGTTCGGGTATCTGATCAAACCATTTAACGAACGGGAATTGCGGGTAGCGATTGAAACGGCCCTCTATCGGCACCAGCTGGAAAAAGAGTTAGTCAAACAGCAGAATTTGCTAGCAACAATACTCAGCTCCACTAATGATGCCGTGATCGCTACCAATGAAACAGGGGCAATCACCTACATCAACCCAGCCGCTGCAACCCTCACTGGCTGGACAGTAGCAGAAGCTTCTGGGCACAGCATTACAGATGTGATTCAAATTGTAGACGAACGCACTGATACCCCACTCCAGAACCCAGTCATGGAAGTGCTTCAGGAAGAAAGGGTCATTTTTGTGGATCAGGGCATAGCTTTGATTGCCAAAGACGGTAGCAAGATCTCCGTGGGAAATAGTGCTTCCCCGATTACAGAAGAAGATGGTACCATCAAGGGTGTAGTTCTTGTGCTGTGGAATATCAGGGAACAGCAAAAACCAGAATTATTGGCAGTAGAAAGAGTCAAATTGCCAGGCAAAGCTTGCGCTAGCATACAAGATGAAGCTCAAGCGGGTCAACTATTGTCTGCAGTACAAGAACTAGGGGCACTGAAATCTGACCTAATCGCTAGGATTTCCCATGAGTTTCGCACTCCCCTATCGATTATTTTAACTGCTGCTGAACTGCTGCAAAAATACGGGTCCAAGTTGTCACCGCACAAACAAGAAAGAAACTTGTATCGGATTCAATCATCAGTGATGCGAATGACTCGAATTATGGAAGATGTTCTGACCTTAAGCAAGGCTGAATCCGGTGAACTCCAGCTCAACTGTGTGCCCGTAGATGTGGTTGAATTCTGCCGCAGTTTAGTGGAAGAGTACCAAATCATGGTGGGAAAGCGCTATACTATCGGTTTGATTCCTCAGGATTCCCCTGGCCTAGTTGAGCTGGATGAACAAATCCTACGGCAAATTTTGAGCAATTTGCTGACCTTAGCAACTCAGTACTCCTTGAAGGGTAGTATGATTGCTTTGGAAATGTTTTGTGAAAATAACCAAATTGTGTTCCAGGTAAAAGACCAAGGCAGTGGGATTGTGCCCGAAAGTCAGGGACAATTATTTGAAGCGTTCTTCCGAGCTAGTAATATTGGTTCTATGTCTTCTTCAGGAATGGGGTTAGGTATGATCCGCAAATTTGTAGATTTGCATCGTGGTCAAATTACCTTAACTAGTCAAGTCGGAGTTGGGACAACGTATACGGTAAAATTGCCATTAACCTGTTCTATATAGGTGGGCTTGGGCGAAAAAGAAATATAGCGAACAACTAACCAATAACTAAGGATGATTCCACAAACCGAATATAAAGAACGTCGTGAACAGTTGATGAGTAAGATTGGCAACGGAACCGCAATCTTTCGGAGCGCCCCGGTTGCCATTATGCATAATACTGTGGAATACAATTTCCGACAGGATAGCGATTTTTTTTACTTGACAGGTTTCAATGAACCAGAGGCCGTAGTTGTACTAGCGCCCCATCACGAAGAACACCGATTTGTTCTGTTTGTGCAACCGAAAGAACCAGAGAAAGAAGTCTGGACAGGCTATCTGACAGGTGTCGAAGCAGCAAAAGAAAAATTTGGAGCCGATCAAACCTATCCGATTACTGAGTTGAATGAGAAGCTACCTCAGTATTTAGAAAAGGCCGATAGAATTTATTACCACTTGGGACGGGATAAACCTTTTAATAATACCATCCTAAAACACTGGCAAAGGTTGATGGCACTTTATCCCAAGAACGGAAGCGGACCGATGGCTCTCGAATCCACTAACTTAATTCTCTATGGGATGCGCCGGGTGAAGAGTGCTACGGAATTGAAGTTGATGCGTCAAGCTATAGAAATCTCTGTGGATGCCCATAACCATGCTAGAGCATTTACTCAACCTGGGCGTTATGAATATGAAGTGCAGGCAGAGCTAGAACATGATTTTCGGCGACGAGGTGCCATCGGACCGGCTTACCCGAGCATAGTAGCGTCTGGGGCTAATAGCTGCGTTCTACACTATACCGAGAACAATCGACAGATGCAAGACGGGGATTTACTACTGATTGATGCTGGTTGTTCTTATGGGTATTATAACGCTGATATTACTCGGACATTTCCAGTGGGTGGTAAGTTTACCCCAGAGCAGAAAATTCTGTATGAGTTGGTCTTGAAAGCACAGTTGAATGCGATCGCACAAGTGAAACCAGGGAATCCCTATAATCAATTTCATGACACCGCTGTGAAAATCCTGGTGGAAGGGTTAATCGATTTGGGACTCCTGGCTGGTGATAGTGAGGAAATTATTAAAGAGGAGAAATATAAACATCTATATATGCACCGCACCGGTCACTGGCTGGGATTGGATGTCCATGACAGTGGAGGCTACAAGCAGGGGGAAAACTGGCAGATTTTTCAGCCCGGTAATGTCGTAACAGTGGAACCAGGACTTTATATTGGTCCTGATACTGAGCCAATAGAAGGTCAGCCAGCTATTGATCAGCGGTGGCGCGGGATTGGGATTCGGATTGAGGATGATGTGTTAGTGACTGAGTCAGGGAATGAAGTATTGACTGCTGGTGTACCGAAATCCGTAGAGGAGCTAGAAACTTAAGCTATTGTGCATCTACAGCAAGATATCAGCCAGTGGGTTGCGTTACGGGACGGGTTCAGGGGCTTGCGAGGTGGAAAATCAGAGGCTTTCCGTCCCGGACACACCCTACTCACTTTTTTATTCTCCATTCCCGATTCCCGATTCCCGATTCCCGATTCCCTGTTCCCGATTCCCTGGGTGCAGCGCAATAGCTACCATTTTAGAAAACAATGGACAATGTGAAGGATTCTTTCTCTGGGCAAGGGTCAGAGTTTCAGCAACTACAGCACCAATTACGCGATCGCTGGCAGAGTAGTGATCAATTTGACCAAGACGAACACGATATTCTGGTAGTGCCTTCTGTCAGTGTTGATCAACGGGAACTGCTGAAAGTTGAGGGTTTTTTGCACTACGAAGAACGGTTATTATTTTCCCTAATTCGTCTGCGCAACCCTTACACACGGTTAATTTATGTTACCGCTGTGCCGTTGCCACCGATTGTGATTGATTACTACTTGCAGCTTCTGCCAGGAATTCCCTTCTCCCATGCACGCGATCGCTTACTGCTGTTTTCCACCTATGATGCTTCCCTCAAACCCCTCAGCCAAAAGATTCTAGAACGTCCCCGCTTGATGAAGCGGATTCGTCAAGCTTTGCGTCCAGGAAAGTCTTACATGTCTTGTTACAACTCTACTAATCTGGAGCGCGAGATATCCTTAAAATTGAACTTACCCCTACTTGCCCCAGACCCAGATTTGCTTTATTGGGGTACCAAGAGCGGTAGTCGGCAAATTTTTGCTGACAGTGGTGTCCCCCATCCCGACGGCAGTCAGTTAGTCTGGAGTGTTGATGATTTAGTCGAAGCAACAGCTGAGTTATGGTACAGGCAACCGCAACTTAACAAGATTGTGATTAAACTCAACGAAGGGTTTTCTGGGGAGGGTAATGCTATCTTGGACTTGAAACCACTATCGGAGGTAGGTCCGGGAAATGTTTCCCATGCTCAAACAGTAGCGGCTTTGAAAGAAAAGATCGTCCATTTGAGATTTCAAGCCAGTGGGGAAACTTGGGAGAGTTATAGCAGTCGGATACCGCAGTTAGGGGCAATTGCCGAAGCATTTATTCACGGAGAAAAAAAGCGTTCACCTAGCCTTCAGGCTTATATTACCCCCCATGGCGAGGTCAAGATTCTCTCGACTCACGATCAAATTCTTGGCGGACCAGACGGTCAGATTTATCTAGGTTGTCGATTTCCCGCTGATCCAGGTTATCGCCTACAACTGCAAGATTGGGGACTACGAGTCGGTCAGACCTTAGCGGAAAAAGGAGCAATAGAGCGTTACGGTGTAGATTTTGTGGCTGTTCATCAGCCGGATCGAGATACCTGGGACTTACAAGCTATTGAAATCAACCTGCGTAAAGGTGGTACCACCCATCCCTTTATGACCCTGAAATACATGACCAATGGTCGCTATGACCTCTCCACAGGTCTTTTTTGCAGTCAGGAGGGTCAACCAAAGCACTATATTGCCACGGACAATTTACAAAAAGAGAGTTACAGAGGGTTAATGCCCAATGACTTGATGGATATTATCGCCTACCATCAACTGCATTTTGATAGCAGCACCAAAACTGGCACTGTATTTCACTTGATGGGTACACTCTCTGAATTTGGCAAACTAGGATTAACTAGCATTGGAGATTCTCCCCAACAAGCAGAAGAAATCTATAACCAAGTTGTGAGGGTACTGGATCTAGAAACTAAATCTGACAAAGATGCTAATCTCCCAATTTCCCATCCTAGTCTCCCGATTACTTGGAATAGATAGTAAAGGTAATTGTAGAATGTAGAATGTAGAAGTAAGAATTAAGAATGGAGAATGTATAATGGAGAATGGAGAATGGAGAATTAAGAATGGAGAATGGAGAATGGAGAATGGAGAATGGAGAATGGAGAATGGAGAATGGAGAATGGAGAATGTATAATGAAAAACTTATAATGTAGAGGTCTAGGTGCTAAATTAGCAATTATGACATAAAACTTTAAATATGTTATATTTTAATTCCAAATTATAAATTATAATTTATAAATTCCAAATTCTACATTCTTAATTCTACATTCTTAATTCAAAACGTCTTTGCCGAATGGGTTAGTGGATCAAACTCAAATCGCTTATCGTAGTTGGTTTCTCCGTAAATATTAAAGGTAATTGTTGGTTCATCTCCCATTGCTTCCACACTATGGATTGCATCAGAGGTAAAACTAATAATATCTCCAGGAAATAGGATTTTTTCCCCTACTTGTTCGATGCGATCGCGAAAATCTGGGTCATCAGTACGCCGCCAAAAGGTGTTTTTTTCCTGGCCACTGATCACCGCTACTATTCCCCATGTACCATGGTTGTGAATCGGAGAAACTCCCACAACCAACTAAACAGGTAAGGGGTCTCCCGTTATACCCGTTCGCGCAGCGTCGGGCTTTGCCCGAAAGGGTTAGCGGGAGACGGGGCGTATAAAGTGCGGACGCAGGTTCCGCACACAGCCCCTTGGGAATTACCTGACGGGGTATCCTGATTTTGGACATAACTCTTTAATTGCTCGATCGTCACGCCACCACAGGAAGCCACAAAATAAGATCCTGTCGGTGAAAACTTTTTTGTCTCCGTAAAACCGCTTCAAGTATTCAGAAAATCAGTAACGAATTAATCTACTGGTCACAGTTTTGATATTAGCTATTAGTTTAACTGGAGCCACCTTAGGATTAAGGTCAACAAGTAAGTGAATATGATCTTTCTCTCCGTTAAATTCCACGCTTATTGCAATCCCATTTGACACAAGTATCAGAGCAAATCTGCTTTAACCTGTTCGCGCAGCGTCGGCTCTGCCGAATCAAAATTTGCTCGCTATATGACAAGTCGTCTATACTTGGTTACTAGTACAATATGCACAGTAAGACGATATACAGACCTATTTGCCTTTGTGTAATTACCTTTCATAGTTTTACAGTAAGTGCTATAATAAATCTATGATACTCACCTACTGCTACCGAATCAAGCCAAGCCTCGAACAAATTGTCACCATGGAAAGGTGGCTCGAACTACTGCGCCGTCACTGGAACTATGCTTTAGGTCAACGACTTGACTGGCTAAATCGGACTCGTTCTCCGATTGATAGGTGCAGTTTAGTGAGTGAGCCAATTGGAGAAATCCCAGAGCAAGTAAACTATTACACTCAGCAAGCAGCTCTCAAAGAAACCAAAAAACTGTTTCCCGAATACAAAAAAATTTATGCAGAAACCCAACAGGTAAATTTACAACGTCTTAACAAAGCGTGGGACAGATGGCGAAAACCTGATGCTAGCGGCAAGCGTGGAGGTAGACCTCGTTTTAAAAAACCTGGAGAGCTTCGATCGTTTGTTTTTCCTAGAGTGAATAGTTCTAAGGCGGGCGCACATTTAGTTGATGGTGTTCTAAAACTAAGCCGAATTGGATCAATGCCTGTCATAATGCATCGACCATTACCTGTTAGCGAAGCTTGCCCGAAGGGCGTAGGCTTTATCCTTAAGCAATGCACTATTGTCAAAAAGGCCGATGGTTGGTACTGCTGTCTTTCAATGAAAGACGATACTGTGCCTGAACTACTACCCATAGATTCAGTCAAGTCTGCCGTCGGTATTGACGTTGGCTTGGAAAAATTTTTGACCACTTCCGATGGCGAGGCGGTACCTATTCCGCAGTTTTACAGGAAGGCTCAGGAAAAGCTTGCTCAGGCTCAGCGAGTAATGTCTCGTCGCGTGAAAGGGTCAAATAACTGGAAAAAAGCCAAACATAAAGTAGCTTTGTTACATCTTCATCTGACCCGATGCAGAAAAGAATTTCATTATCAGGTTGCTCATTGGCTGTGTAGTAAATATGACTTGATTGCTCACGAAAACCTAAATATCAAAGGACTCGCCAAGACTAAGTTGGCAAAATCGATACATGATGCAGCCTGGGGAGCATTTTTGGAAATATTGCAAGTAGTGGCGGGAAAACGCGGCTTGTTAGTCCAGGAAGTTAATCCACGTGGCACAAGTATTGAATGTTTTAATTGTGGCTCTAGGGTCAAAAAAAGTTTAAGTGATTCGGCGAAGCCGACGCTGCGCGAACGCGTTCATTGCTGTTCTAGTTGTAACGTCAAAATTGACCGCGACTGGAATAGCGGGATTAACATTTTGAATCGTGGATTATTGGCGGTTGGACTGCCGCTTAATGGCTGTAGTAAATCGGTACAGGATATCGTTCGCGTAGCGTCGGCCTCCGCCGAGGAGCAGCAAGTCTCATTCGTGAGTTTGAGAAGCCCACATCATAATCTTTGATTTGATGTGGGAGTAGTCACTACTGCTCCTGGTGAGAGTACTACAGAGGAAGGCAATCCTTGTGCTGGTAAAAAAAATCCTTGTGCAAGTAAAAAGAATCCTTGTGCAAGTAAAAAGAATCCTTGTGCCGCTAAATAAGGTTCGTTAATCATCTACACCGATGATCACCGGTACCTAAGATGCTGTGATCATCGGTGGAGCGAGCCCCTATTACTGCTGGTGTGATGGCAGCTTGGGATGTCCCTGGGGATACTACCTGGGCATACTACCTGGGCATACTAGCAGATTACTTAATTGCTGCCTCGCTGATCTCTGTGCCAGCAGCCCTTGCCTTGACCTGTAGGATTTCTAAGCCATCTGATCATAATCAGTTTGATCAAAAGTTTGACAGCTTTTAAGATGACAGCTTGTCATATAATTGAACCGTTGACAGTCATGGTTCAATTTTTTTATGAAAAACATAGCATTGAAAAAGCTACTATCACTCCTAGTGGTAACGGTCTGTATCTTAACCTTTACCTATGGTTGCGGCGGCCCAACTACAGCGACTGTTCCTCCAGAAACCACACCTGCCCCAGCTGCTGAAGTTGCCCCAGAGGCGGAAGCCCCAGCGGAAGTCCCTGAGGTGGCTGAAGAAGAACCCGCCCCAGCCGAACCCACCGAGGTCGCTGAAGAAGAACCCGCCCCAGCCGAACCCACCGAGGTCGCTGAAGAAGAACCCACTCCAGCCGAACCCACCGAGGTGGCTGAAGAAGAACCCGCCCCAGCCGAAGCTACTGAGGTGGCTGAAGAAGAGCCTGCGACCGCCGAACCCACCGAGGTCGCTGCCGAACCTGAGCCTGGGACCGCAGCTGCTCCAGAAACTTACACTGTAAAAATGGGTACAAACAATGGCCAACTAAAATTTGACCCAAGCTTTCTTAGCATCAAAGCGGGTGACACCGTTGAGTGGGTAATGAACAAAATTGGTCCTCATAATGTTATTGTTGATGGCTATCCATCTCTGAGTCATAAAAACATGTTGATGTCTCCGGGTTCTTCCTATACATCTACCTTTGATGAGCCTGGTTCATACTCCTACTACTGTGCTCCTCACCGTGGTGCTGGCATGCAAGGCAAAATCAATGTTGAAGCTGCATCATAGTAGCACTAGGACTAGGGCTGTTGATCAAGACTTTCTTTGAATGTGAAAACCACACAGCTTTCATAGGATTAACCATTCTAAGACTTACGCGATCGCAAATCGTGGTAGTTTGGTGAATTTAAATCAAGACTTACCCAGCAACTATAACCCTAGGGTATGACTTAAGGGCGCACACCGTGCGCCCTTACTGCGTTTCAAGTCAGGAAGAAACCAATAAATTTGACAGCTTGTCTTTTGACGGAAAGAAAAACATGATCTGACAATCCTTTATGGACTAGCCCACTTGTTTTTTTTAATCTCATGAGACAAATTGCATTGAAAAAGCTATTATCACTCCTAGTGGTAACGGTCTGTGTCTTGACCTTTACCTATGGTTGCGCTGACTCAAGTACAGCGACTGTTCCTCCAGAAACCACACCTGCCCCAACTGCTGCAGTTGAAACAGTGGAATCCCCAGCGGAACCCACCGAAGTAGCAGAGGAAGAAACTACTCCTGCTGAACCAGAAGCAGTAGCAGAGGAAGAAACTACTCCTGCTGAGCCAGAAGCAGTAGCAGAGGAAGAAACTACTCCTGCTGAACCAGAAGAAGCAGTAGCAGAGGAAGAAACTACTCCTGCTGAACCAGAAGCAGTAGCAGAGGAAGAAACTACTCCTGCTGAACCAGAAGAAGTAGCTGTAGCACCTGAGCCTGCTGCTGAGCCAGAAGCAGTAGCAGAGGAAGAAACAGCTCCTGCTGAACCAGAAGCAGTAGCTGCAGCCATAGATCCAGCAGCCCTAGCTAAATCAGGACAAGTCTTCGCAGGGAACTGTGCCGCTTGTCATGCGGGTGGAAAGAATTTAATCAATGCCCAAAAAACTCTGAAAAAGGATGCCCTTGAGAAGTATGGCATGTACTCTAAGGACAAGATCGTTTACCAGATCACCAATGGTAAACCCCCCATGCCAGCCTTCAAAGGTCGTATACCAGCGGATCAGATTGCAGCCCTTGCTGATTATGTGTTGTATCAAGCTGACAATGGTTGGAAATAGATTGATACAATCGGGTTTCTAAAGGATTTGTGAAACTCAATCGTAAGCATTCAGCTATCAGCTATCAGCTCTCAGCCGTCAGCTATCAGTGATCAGTTATCAGCTATCAGCTATCAGCTATCAGTGATAAGCTATCAGCTATCAGCTAAAGGCTGACTAATAACGGCTGACGGCTGACGGCTGACGGCTGACGGCTGAATTCTTACTCACAACCTATTTATCATTCCTAGATCAGTATTAGTGGTTAGTAGTTAGTTGTTGGTGTTATTTTCATTACCAACTAGCTACTGACCACTAATTATTTTTTATAGCGCTGTGCTATAGCTTAGGACTTACGCATTTGCCCCCTAAATCCCCCAATTCTGGGGGACTTTAACTCAATTTCCCCCCAAAATTGGGGGGCTAGGGCGTGTTTTCAAAGTTTTCCGCAAGATTTAGATCCCCCCCAGCCCCCCTTAAAAAAGGGGGGAGCCATAGTCAAAGTCCCCCTTTTTTAAGGGGGATTTAGGGGGATCTCCGAGGCAAGAAAACACACCCTAGGGGGGCGAAATCAAGTTAACCGCGTAAGTCCTATAGCTGAAGATGTTTCTAATAAGATGATTATTGATTTAACATTTTCTCGGTATTTACTAATGATATTGATCGAGATTTTTGTTTCCATTAATCATCAGCTAAACATCAAATCATCAAGGGGTGATAATGATCATTATCACCCCTTGAGCCCCTAAGATTATTCCTCTTGCTCCATCGGCAGACCTATATCAAGAAAAATCAAAAATTTCCCATCGGGCATCAACTGCTTCAGAGTCTGGGAATGCCTCTTGGCATCGGAAAGGTTGTCAAACCGAGCGAAAACTAGTGGTGGCATCGGTGGCAATAGCCGAATCATTACCCATCCGTATAGTTGACTGTAAGACATAATGTAAGTTGTCTCCTTTACATGGGGATCAAGAGCCAGCCCGAGCCCGACAAGATCTGCGGGCTGGCTCTTCCGTGGAATTTATTCTCCACGTTTTCATTATATCACAAAAAATATTATATTATAGCATATTTTAAAAAATTTTGTAACAAATTCCTTTAGGGAGTCGGGAGTAGGGAATAGGGAGCAGGGCTATAATTTTATATTAAATTAAGTTTTTTTGGTCAGTATTTGTGATATCCTCTCGGTATACTACTCCTAAATGATAATAGATAAAGCCTCATAAGTGCCTAAATTAGGCATAGTAAATAATCGATATTCAATAAATAATTCAAATAATTTCTTAGTGAGCTTGAAAGATTGACATCGTTGATG
>NZ_JAAHHM010000109.1:0-22225 GCF_010692445.1 Moorena sp. SIO3E8
CTTTGTATCTTGATGGTATTCCTTTAATGAAACGACTCTTTCAAGCTTGTTGCTCTACTAATGCTCCTCCTACTCTTGCTATACCTGTCTAAACCTTATTCTTTGTCTTTTTAAAAGAGCCGCACCCAAATAATATAAGGATGTAATCCTCTGATCACTCGCACCCCTAGCCAGCTTAGGATTACAACAACAAGTAACCAAAACGTTATCCTAATCACCTGGCCTAGTATAGGAGACAGTAACCAAGATGGCAGTGATCCTTGGGGTTGCTCAAGAGACACCTGAGACATTGTCAGCTCCCACCACTCCCCAAATTGTCGTTGCAGCAGCTGCAACTGCCAATCCAAACTGTTTTTTTCAAAGGAACCAGTAGACATAAGATACTGATAACTAATAATGTCAAACAGCGGATTTAGGGCATGGATTAAGTCATCCGTGCATCCGTGTTATTATTGTGTGTAGTCCACCCTTCTATCCTTTCCCATTTACCATAATCTCAAATAACAGTACTTGAAGCCGGTAAAACTGCTATTTACTAACATGACAAGTCTCTATACTGACATTGAGATCAATGTCCCAAGGCAGAAGGTTTGGCAAATTTTGTTCCATAAACAGCAGTGGAAGTACTGGAACACATTTTTATTTGATTGTGACTCAACTTTACGGTTTGAGCAGGGGAAAGAAGTCTTTCTGTCGCTGCGACGGCTTCCCAATGAAGAAGAGACAGAATTTGAGCCATTGGTGACTCAGGTTCAGCCTGGTGTGTGTCTAAGTTGGGTCTCTTCTATTCCTGGCTTTCGTAGTGAATGTGTATTTGATTTGCAAGAAATAGGAGTGGGTCGTACCAAATACGTCCACAAGCACTCTTATTCAGGTATGCTTTCTCGGGTGTTTTTACCGTTTATCCGAGAGGATGAGTTACGGGGTATTAAACGAATGGCATGGGAGTTGAAGCGTTATGCTGAGGGGTTTTAGAACGTTAGTATGGCGCTAGCACACGCCTACTCCGGGTGAAGTGTTAAGGATGACACTGTAGACACGACCGACATAACCACACCCGGAAGCACTCGTTTACCTGACAACTAATTAGTCAAGATAGCCCATTAGTTCATCTGTCCCTTCACTAACATTTGTAGCAATAGGGCGATTTTGGGGTAATGGCTTTATGCTCAGCTGTTTCCTATCGATGTATCCTGAGGGTCCAGTTCCTTTAGCAGTGAATTGGATTTCCTTGTCTTTATTGCTATCTGTGCTGCTCATATCCCTCCTGGGACTCTGAATAAGAGTCAAAAATACTTTAATATATAGCTACCTCTGGTCTAAGTTGACCAAATTAGGCATACAGTCAACAAAAACTACTGTCAAGGTTATACTATCACATTTGATAGCCTTTCTATACCCAAAGCTGCTATAATGCCCGCAGCCACAGTGCTACCCGGTGATGTTTAGTAGATTTTGGGACTGATTGAGAGCTCAGTACAGCTACCCGTACAGCTAGCAATACAGCTACCAGTTGAAGCTATTGAGAGCATCAGATCTCTAGATGTTGGCTTCAAGAACCATAATTCTGCCAGCAATGGTGAACAGATTGATCGGCCATAACCCAATAGTTGAAGCCAATAACCAATAACCAATAACCAATAACCAATAATCATTAACTAATCACTAATAAATCCTTAGCCTTGCTCTGGATTGTTCTATAGTCCTTAAGGATTGGTCCTAGTCCTTCTTCTTCCTTTTCAACATAATCATCTAAATCTCCAAATACTCTTTTAATTTCTTCATATATCAGAGTACACTTTAAGTTAAGTTGCTCATTAATATCAGATATCAATTTATTTTTATCACTGTCTAATTTTTTGCTAATCTTGCTAATTATCATTTTTCTTTTCAGATAAAGCGCTCCCCCGGAAACTAAAATCCCAACTCCGGCAAACGCAGCACCGATAAGATCCAATATTACTATCTCCGTTATCGCCATAAATAGGCCAGCAATTACTGTTACTGCCGCTCCACCTAATATATTGGTAGCGACTCCACTAGCGTTGGATTTTAAGGTATTGATAAACTCAGTATCTTCAAGGAGCTTAGACGCTTTTTGCTTAACGTCTTCAAACACCTCATGACGGCGCTCCATAACTCGGATAGATAGATGGCTATTACTGGAATAATTATCGATAGTATTCAAATCTTGTATTAACGAATCAATTAGGTTTTTAATATCCCCTAAAAAATGGTGTGTCCCCTCTTTTAAGGTTTCTTCTAAGGAAACTTGTAGCTCTGGTTCATACTTGGCCTTGATCTGATCGATCCAGGCTTGAATTGAGGCATTTTTATCAACGGTACCAACAACGGACTTATTGATTAGTTTAGGAAAGGTGAAACCAGCGCTAAAATCCGATTTTATTTGCTCAGCAACTCGATCATAGTTGGCGGCTAACTTATCCACCAGTTTAGTAATCTCATCTTGAGACTTTTTTTCACCGACAGCTAGTTTAGTTTTGATTCGTTCTACTGATGATTTATCCAGCTCTAGTTGCCGTTGGATAGATTTTAATTCATCGTCTAATTCATCAATCACATTTTGAGTGCGATCGCTAATTGATTTAAGTTTAATTTTGTAAGTCTCCCCACCGGTAACCATATCATTAATAAATCGTCTCACTTCCCTAAATCCACTCCCCTCTTCATTTCCATTGTTTTCTAATTCCGCTGATGTCGCAAAAACTATAGGAGACTCAATATGTCGTTGACTAGCATAGTCTTTAACTCTCTGAGTATTTCGGCTTAATTCTTCTGGTTTAGTTAAATCAGACTGTTGAAGTATAAAGACTACTTTTTTACGCCATTGCTCACTAACATAATCCAGGAGTTCCCAAGCTGTTTTATGATAGGGATTCTTAGCGAAAAATACAAAAAACACTAAATCACTGTTAGGAATATAGTTTTCAGTAATCTCTTGGTGGTTGTCCAGAATCGTATTCGTTCCGGGAGTATCGACAATTGATAACGTTTTCAAGATGTCAATGGGTAAACCAATTTTCCGTAACGTTGGACTAATATCTTTTTCAAACTGCTCCTCTGAATAAACAATTTGTTGAATAATATCTGTACAGGGCTCAACATCAGTTTTGCAAATTTTTTCTTGAATTAGGGCATTGATAAAGCTACTTTTTCCAGCTTTGACTTCTCCAACAATAACTAATAAAAACGGTTCATTACTATTTTTTTGTATCGTCCTAATTTTTGACTGTAATTCTGGTTTATTGATTTGACTAGCAAATTTCTGCAAATCTTGTAATAGGTCATCAATAGCCACTTTGTGGTTGTACAATACTTGATCAATAATTTGATTGTTCATTAATATTACTCCCCTAGATTAGACTCTCCTAAATTAGAATTAGGAAAAACTAATTATTAAATGTTATATAATAGATTAAGTATAGTTATTTTAAAAGGATATCGCAAGGTAAAAAAACTGATCAGGTAAGCCTTCAGCTCTAAGCTGTCAGTGGTGAGCCCTTGATTAGTCATTAATCAGTAGTCATTGCTGATTTGTGTAATGCGTTCGCATTATGAATCGGAGGGTAGAGTCCCAATGTTGACGAGACCCCAATCCCCTCATATCGTTGTAAATTTTCTCGAAGTGCTGACGCAGTTGAGGAAGAATAACCTTGAAAATCTCTCTCACGGTAACCAACTAAAATGGACAAAATTCGCTTATTGCTTATTGTTTCAGTTTAATCCCTCTTGGCTAGGTTTGTCTAAAGACCATTGCTCACGACTGACCCACTGACCCAGTATAATGAAATTAAGTCGAGAAGGTATAGTGCTTGTAGATAGCAAGACTAATCATGGCAGCAACACACATACGCTTTGACTGGGCGATCAAAAAACAATTGCGGGATAAAGCTAATTATGTTGTCCTCGAAGGCTTTATCAGCGAATTACTCGGAGAAGTGATTACTATTGAATCGATATTAGAAAGCGAAAGTAATCCTCAGACACAAGACAATAAACTAAATCGGGTGGATATTCTAGCTCTCAACAGTGCCGGGGAGTTATTGCTGGTGGAGGTGCAAAATAGTTCGGAAAATGATTACTTTCAGCGGATGTTATTTGGAGTTTCGACTCTGATTACCGAATATCTAGATAAAGGAGAGCCTTATAGTAAAGTCAAAAAGGTCTACTCAATTAATATAGTTTACTTTCCCCTCGGCCAAGGAGAAGATTACATATATCAGGGAAAATTAGATTTTATAGGACGTCATATCCAGGACAGACTAGAGCCATCAAATCTCCAGAAGGAGTTGTTCAAAATAGAGCAGGTGTACCAGATATTTCCGGAATATTACATCTTGAGAGTCAAACAGTTTAATGATGTGACTAAAAACAGTTTGGATGAATGGATATATTTTCTTAAAAATAGTGAAATCAAGGAAGACTTCCAAGCCAGAGGATTAGCCCAAGCCAAGGAAAACCTGAGGATTGAGAGTCTACCGAATACAGAAAAAGCAGCCTATCAGAAATATCTGGAAGATAAACGGTATGAAATTAGTATGCTGGAAGGGGCAGAGGCAGTCGGAGAATTAAGAGGCAGAGAAGAGGGCAGAAAAGAAGGCAGACAACAAGGGATAAAAGAGGGGATAAAACAGGGCATAGAACAGGGCATAGAACAGGGCATAGAACAAGAACGTCGTGCTAGCTTGGAGCGAATACTACAACTACGATTTGGAATAATTCCTTCCAAGATATCTGAAACAATACAAGGCTTAGATATCCAACAATTGGACAACTTGATGGCAACGGCATTAACAGCTACTTCTTTAGATGAGTTTAGCCAACATCTGCCGAATTAATGGCCAGGTGTTAAACTAGAAGTCTAAAGGAGATTAAGTCGAGATGGCATAGTGCTTGTAGATAGCAAGACTAATCATGGCAGCAACACACATACGGTTTGACTGGGCGATCAAAAAACAACTGCGAGATAAAGCTAATTATGTTGTCCTAGAAGGCTTTATCAGCGAATTACTCGGAGAAGTGATTACCATTGAATCAATACTAGAAAGCGATGCAGCGCGGTCTTGGGGTTTCCCCCATGAGCGACTGCATCAAGACAGCGAAAGTAATCCTCAGACACAAGACAATAAACTAAACCGGGTGGATATTCTAGCTCTCAATAGTGCTGGGGAGTTATTGCTGGTGGAAGTTCAAAATAGTTCGGAAAATGATTACTTTCAGCGGATGTTATTTGGAGTTTCAACTCTGATTACCGAATATCTGGATAAAGGCGAGCCTTATAGTAAAGTCAAAAAGGTCTACTCCATTAATATAGTTTACTTTCCCCTCGGCCAAGGAGAAGATTACATTTATCAAGGAAAATTAGATTTCATCGGACGTCATATCCAGGACAAACTAGAGCCATCAAATCTTCAGAAGGAGTTGTTCAAAATTGAGCAGGTGTACCAGATATTTCCGGAATATTACATCTTGAGAGTGAAACAGTTTAATGATATGACTAAAAACAGTTTGGATGAATGGATATATTTCCTAAAAAATAGTGAAATTAAGGAGGAATTCCAAGCCAGGGGATTAGCCCAAGCCAAGGAAAACCTGAGGATTGAGAGTCTCCCGAATACAGAAAAGGCAGCCTATCAGAAATATCTGGAAGATAAACGGTATGAAATTAGTATGCTAGAAGGGGCAGAGGCAATCGGAGAATTAAGGGGTAGAGAAGAAGGTAGAAAAGAAGGAATATTAGAAGGAATTCAACAAGAACGTCGTGCTAGCATAGAACGAATACTCCAACTACGATTGGGAACGATTCCTTCAGAGATATCTGAAACAATACAAGGCTTAGATATCCAACAATTGGACAACTTGATGGCAAGGGCATTAACAGCTAGTTCTTTAGATGAGTTTAGCCAACATCTGCCTTAACCATTGAACGTACCCTAATAGGGATGCCAAGGGTGAACAACCTTTAACCCAACGACACCACAACTCCTAAACTTTCATTCCCAATCCTATCCACTGCTGACAAAGCATAGACTCCCGACTCTAGCGCTATCTCTAGCGTGGCTGAATTCAGAATTTTGTACAACCTCCAAACCCCATCTTGTTGTCGATAAAGCGTCCAATAACAAGTTTCTCCATCACAAAATTTCTGCCAACTTAGCTTACCATCTCTTGCTCTGACATTACCTGGTGTTTTAGGTCGCTCAGTTTTTAACCACTCCATAGTAGGAACAACAGCAGGCTCAGAATAAATAGAGCTTTTGAACTGGTCAACCACCTCTAAACGATTTTCTGTAAATACTTTCATGCTATAGAAAATATTCCCTAGAGAGATTTGAGACACTAGGTTACGGCTAATTTCAACTTGTTCTTCATACTCAGAAATCGGCCACTCTTCTCCATCTAACTTACTGAGTCTATTACCAGAATAAATGTGTCTATTTTTAGGATTATTTTCTGTCCACCATTGCAGTAAAACCGGATAACTTTGCGCAGGAGGCTCAATGCGCCAGTAAAGTTGAGGAGCAATATAATCGACCCAGCCTTCTTCTAACCATTTTTTCGGGTCAGCATAGATAGCTTCATATTGATCTAATCCCTTAATTTTAGGAGGTTGTCCAGGACGATAAATTCCAAAGGGACTAATCCCAAATTTAACGGTTGGCTTAGTAGCTTTAATGCCAGTGTAGAGACGCTCAACTATCTTATTAACATTGTCCCTGCGCCAATCCCCCAAACTCAGTTCACCACCAGCTTCCTGATAAGCTTCATAAGTTTTTTGATCAGGAAAATCTTGATCTTTGATAGGATAAGGATAGAAATAGTCATCCAGATGAATCCCATCTATATCATAACGATCGACTACATCCAGAATCACGTTATAAGTCCAGTCCTGAACTGTTTTTACTCCTGGATCCATCCACAATTGCTTACCGTATTGATACACATAGTTTGAATGGGTAACGCTGATGTGAGGCTTGACTTTTGTGGAAACTTGTGATCCTGTTGCAGCGCGGAACGGGTTAAACCAGGCGTGTAGTTCAATATTGCGCTTGTGGCATTCTGCGATCGCAAACTCCAGCGGGTCGTAAAACGGTTCTGGTGGTTGCCCTTGGGTACCTGTTAGCCATTCACTCCAAGGTTCTAATTCTGAGGCATATAAAGCATCTGCTGTAGGTCGTACCTGTAAAAACATAGCATTGAGGTTAAGTTCCTCAATCCGGTCAATAATCTCGATCAGTTCCTCTTGTTGGTTTTCAGCTGCTAGACCCTTTTCAGACGGCCAGTCAATGTTCCAGACACTGGCAACCCAAACTCCCCGAAACTCTCGCTGATGGCTAACCTCCCTAGTGGTTTGGAAAGCAACCGTGTATTTTGAGTTTAGGTCTGGCAACTGACCCAAATACGCCAAAGTTTGATAGATAAACCCTGACACATCAGCACGAGTTGCCACTTGAGTGGGTCGCAGTCGGTTGGGATTGGGATAATTGACGATGATGTTAGCATCCGTAGCAGTAGCTATCCTGTCTCGGGCATAACCAGGAATTTTATCCACATCTTGATAGAGTTGGGGTAGCGCTATATTTACATCCGATATCTCACTCAAGGGAAGGTTCAACCCAGCTGCGATCGCTACCAAGGCTTCCACTCGAACCAGATTAGTGTCTGGGCGGAAGCGATTACCAGGATAACCCGACATAAAGCCAGTTTCGTAAGCATATTGAATCGCCTCCAAAGCCCAGTGTTTCTGTGATACATCAATAAACTTCGGAGCAGATCGTTGTTTTTCGGGTTGGGAAAAAGCGTTTTTTAATATGGCAGCAAACTGAGATCGATTGATGGGTAGATTAGGTCGGAATCTGCCATCAGGGAAACCGCTAATCATTCCCTGATTGGCTAAACCTTCAATAAATGGCTTTGCCCAGTGATTTTCCGTATCAGGGAAGCCAGTTTTAGAAGCTACCATAGTTTTATTGCGAAGCATATTGGGGGCTTAACCGCAATTTTAGCCGCACTATTATACCAAGTGGCAAATTAATACCAAGTTGCATTTACAGATACTAAATTCACCGATGGGGAGATGGCCAGAGGTCGTGATGGCAGGGAATAACTATATTGAATACATGAAAAATGCCTAGATCAGACAGAGTAAGTGATGATCTGATCAGGGTTGATGGTAATAATGAGTGATTCAATAGTCTTTGATGTCTTATCCCCTCATTGGTGTCATCCCCTCATCCAGTCATTGTCTGCTCGCGCTCCTTGCCATACTTAAGCAATGTCAGGAGGTAGATTGTTAGAATCTGACTTGGGTGCTGACCGGATTTGCTGTAGTTGAGCTTGTATTAAATTTCGTAGGTCCTCTCGAGAGACCTCTGAACCAACCGCTAAATTACCAGGTGTATCAAAGAAAACAGTACTAGTGACGGTGTCGATTGCCAACATCTGAAACAAAATGTGAGTGACTGGCACCCCGCACGCCATAAGTTGAGGATCCCAATCAGAATGAAAATTGGCAGCATCTTGAACAGTCGGAAAAGCATAAATAACATTTTTCTCCAGATCAGGGTTAGCACGATTACTCAGTGTCGTCAACACCCAACCTTGGTCAAGATTTTGGAGAATGTAATATTCCAGATGGTTTAGTTGTTCCGCCAGAAGTTTGAGTACTGGAGCGATCGCTTCAATCGCTTGAGGCGTCGTTCCATCTTGTGGAGCATTATCAATCAAATTGTTAATTTGTTCGTCTAATTCCATAGGAGCTATAGGGTGAGGAATTTGGCTGCACATAGTCTAAACCTAAATCAAATTTGTCGAGAGTACGTGTATGTTAGGGTCGTTATTGAATGAAAATCATGATGAGGGAAGTCTGCCTGGGCGTGGAAGGACTATTTGAACTGCTGTATAAAGAACTCCGGCAGTCCACTCGTGCTTCTAAGCAAAACTGCCAGGACGTAGCAAGACGTATCGCTGATGAAGTTAATCGTATTTGCAATGAAAGTAATCGGATTCAAAACTCTGGGGATGTGGACAGCTGGGCTCAAAACCTCGCTAACCATCGTCTCAAGCAAGTTTGTCATTACTACAAACTGGGGTCGCTCCAAGGAAGGGTAGAACTACAGAGTACTCTTAGTGCGATTATCTACCGCTACATTACACCCCATCAAACGCCGACCAGTTACCAGGCGCGGCTGAATATGATTGAAGATTTCTTACAGGGATTCTATGCCGAAGCCTTAAATGCCTTTCGGCGGGAAACCTCCCTGGAGGAAACCTATCGTCCCCGCAGCCTCCTGGAACTATCAGAATATATGGCGTTTACAGAGCGCTATGGTAAACGACGTATTCCTTTACCCGGTCGCCGTTCCCAACAGTTGATCATTCTACGTGCTCAAACCTTTTCCCAACAGCAACCTCCAGAAACCTCTGTGGATATGGATACAGCGGCGGAAGGAGCAGCACAAGAGTCAGATGCGACTTGGAATGATGCGGCGATTCAGCAGGTGCGGGAGGCAATGGTGTTATCGGATTCTGAACCCCTAGACTCCAGCCTGCGGGAAACTGTAATCAAAGAATTATTCGCCTATCTCAAAGAACGCCAGCAACAGGATTGTGCCGATTACTTTACTCTGCGGCTGAAAGACCTGCCAACCAGGGAAATTGAGGAGATTTTAGGCATCAATCCCAGACAGCGGGACTATTTACAACAACGGTTTAAGTATCATCTGATTCGGTTTGCTCTGTCTCACCGCTGGGAATTGGTACATCAGTGGCTGGGAGCAGATTTGGATCGAAATCTGGGGCTAACACCAAAAGAATGGCAACGATTTCAACAAAAACTGAGCTCCCAACAGTCAGAATTACTTAAACTCAAACAACAAGGTTACTCCAATGAACAAATTTCTAAGACCTTGGGTTGTACACTAAACCAGGCACAGAAGCGATGGTTTAAGTTGCTCGAAATTGCCTGGGATATTCGTAATAGTTCAGTATCCGGATCCGGTAGATCTAAAGATGAATAGTGACATAGATAACAATATGGACGCTTTCTATAGCCGCTTAATGGCTTGGCTAAAAGAGTCCCGTCCCGCTGCTTCAATACCATCAAACGGTCAAGTAAACGATACTGTACCTCTGGGTGAGACAACAGCAGCGGATTTTGACTTTGATGTATATCCCCTGGATTTATCAGAATCACTGGACTTGGAAAACTTGAACATTGTCCCTAATCACAATGGCGAAGCGGCTTTAGACCGCATGTGGGTGAATTCACTAGAATCGAACACCCATGATGACCTTACACTAGGCGGTGAAATCCGCCGCTACAACTTGGGAGAGATGTCAACCGTGCAAAATCGTTTCCAGACGCTATTGAAGCGCAAACTACAAGCTCAAATTGAACTTAACCCACCTCTGTTTCCTTGGGAGACAGAAATTTCAGACTATGAAACTGATATTGTTGACGCAATAGCAGAGTCTTGGGTTTCCGGAGTTAGGTTTTGGATGCCACAGTTGTCTAACTTGGCCTTACCAACTGCCATACCAGAAAACGTTTTATCTCAATTGCTAGAAGCCTGCTCTGAGGCAGTGTCTTCCCAGTATCAGCTAGGGGCTAAACTGGTTAGGGCAGTTCAAAAGCTGTTTCCTGACGAATTCTATGCCCTTAACTCCTGGAGTGGCACTATCTTGATGGGAAGTGCCCGTTCTACAGAACAACTACTGCCATCCCTACCTTACGAAGAAGCTAACAATGACCAAAAGATGGTCTTGGCTCTGTTAGCAGCTAAGGAAATTCTTACCACCCTCACCATTCCAGTTTCACCAAATCAAACTCCTGTGGAGCGCCAGTGGGAGACTAGTGCTGGTTTAGTGACTCTGCGAGCCGAGTATCATCAAGAAGATGGTGTGTCTCAGCTGCGGGTCAGCACTCGTTTGCCTATAGGTGGTAGCTTGACTCTAGGTACACCTCAAGCCTCGGCAAAAGCAGAACGTACCTATCCAGGTTACCTGAGTGTAGAATCCTATGATTTACAACCCAATCAGATTTGTTCTATCGAGATTCGCTTCGATCATGGAGAACAGAAACCTTTGACCTTTGCAATCTGCCCTACAAATTAGTCAGAATACTTGCAGGTTAACAGGTTGCAGGTTAACAGGTTGCAGGTTAACAGGTTGCAGGTTAACAGGTTGCAGGTTAACAGGTTGCAGGTTAACAGGTTGCAGGTTAACAGGTTAACAGGTTGCAGGTTAACAGGTTGCAGGTTAACAGGTTGCAGGTTAACAGGTTGCAGGTTAACAGGTTGCAGGTTAACAGGTTGCAGGTTAACAGGTTGCAGGTTAACAGGTTGCAGGTTAACAGGTTGAAGGTTAACAGGTTAACAGGTTGCAGGTTAACAGGTTGCAGGTTAACAGGTTAACAGGTTGCAGGTTAACAGGTTGCAGGTTAACAGATTAACAGGTTGCAGATTATAACCTTGGCCAATAGGCCACGCTACGCGAACAACATTCCAACCTTCAACATTCCAACCTTCAACATTCCAACCTTCAACATTCCAACCTTCAACATTCCAACCTTCAACATTCCAACCTTCAACATTCCAACCTTCAACATTCCAACCTTCAACATTCCAACCTTTAACATTCCAAGCTTGACATATAACCTATCACGCATCTACCATGGTGAGTCAGTTTTGGCAGCGTCTTGAGGCGAAGCCATTGCCTCCTATAGAGGAGTCGATTTCGTTAAGGGTGTTGGTACAGGCACTGGTAGTAGTAGGAATTGTGGCTGTTGATGTTGCCGCATCTACCTTCTGGAGTCTTTGGGCAGTACCCTTAAGTATTGTGGGAGCAACCTGGAGTTGGTATCGTCGTCGCCAACGTAACATTGCTCTGAAATTCTGGCTGGCATTGGGGATGTTGCTGGCATTGGGAGCCTTTTTGGGCAATGTGTTCAGTCAGCTCAATGATACCCGCTTGGCTCTAGCTCAGTTGTTAGTTCAGCTGCAAATTCTCCATAGCTTTGACTTGCCGCGCCGCAAGGATTTGGGCTATTCGATGGTAATTGGGCTAATCCTGTTGGGGGTCGCTGGTACTGTGAGTCAGACTCTGGCGTTTGCCCCTCTGTTGTTAGTATTTTTAGCGATCGCATTACCGGTTCTTGTCCTAGATTACCAGTCACGCTTGGGTATATCTACGGTAAAAAAACGTAAAAAATTATACGGTTTTACTCCCAACTACTCACCCATACCCCTAAAGCGTCTCATTTTATTTATCGGGGTAATTATGGCGCTAGGGTTAACGATTTTTGCTCTGATGCCTCGTTTCCCTGGTTATCAAATCCAGATGTATCCCGTCAGTGCTCCTGGGGAAATGGCAAACCGGAGATTTGATTCACAAAATAGGTTAATTGTTAACCCTGGCTATGTGAGTGAAGGGAAACAGCAAGGGGAAAATGGTAGTGGTGGCTCTCAAAACGCTACGGGTTCTGGTGAGTTGGATGAGACATTTTACTATGGCTTTAATAGCAAGATTAACCAGAATCTGCGGGGAGAACTCAAACCTAAGGTAGTGATGCGGGTGCGTTCTCAAGCACCGGGATTTTGGCGAGTGCTAGCGTTTGACCACTACACGGGTCAGGGTTGGGAAATTTCTCGGGATAATCAAGTCCAGAAAATAACTCGACCAAGCTGGTCTTATCGCTTTCAACTCTTACCTGCCTTGATCACAGGTCAAACCAAAAAGGTAATTCAAACCTACACAGCTGTATCAGAACTGCCCAATCTGATTCCCGCTTTGGCCTATCCTAAGGAATTGTTCTTTCCGTCGCGGGAAATAGGTATTGGACCAGAAGGGAGTTTGCGATCGCCTTTAGGTTTAGTAGAAGGACTGACCTATACCGTAATATCAGAAGTTCCATTTCGCGATCGCACTAAGTTGCAGCAAGCTGGGGATAACTACCCCAAGTCGATTCAAAACTACTATCTGGATATTCCCCCCCAAATTGCAGTGAGGGTCAGGCAACGTACTGAAGAACTCCTAGCCACTTCAGAGAAACCTCTTACCTCTTCCTATGAAAAAGCCTTGTATCTAGCCCAGGCAGTTAAGCAGCGTTATCGCCTGCCCCAAGACCCCTCACAATTCCCTTTTCTAGAAGAAAATCAAGATTTGGTGGAAGCCTTTCTCTTCAAGTATCAAGGTGGTTATCCCGACCACTTCTCCACCACCCTCACCATGATGCTCCGTTCCATAGGCATCCCAGCCCGATTAGTGGCTGGATTTGGCACTGGCGAATTTAACCCCTTTACCGGGTTTTACATCGTCCGGAATACTGATGCCTATGCCATGACTGAGGTTTATTTCCCTAAATACGGTTGGTTTGCCTTTGATCCCATCCCAGGTCATGAATTGCTGCCCCCCTCCGTCGAGCAATATCAAACCTTTAGTGTCTTGCGGCAGTTTTGGCAGTGGGTAGCAGGTTGGCTCCCCTCACCAATCACTGGTTTACTTAGCAACCTATGGCATTTCACTATTGGTACCATTATCCGAGTATTTGTTGGATTGTGGAAGATGGTATCTAGTGGTTGGTTAGGTATGTTGAGCGGCTTGATATTAGCGATCGCATTTGGTTTTCTGAGCTGGCTAAGTTGGCATCAGTGGAAAAACTGGCGCTATCGTTTCTGGTTGGCAACATTGCCACCAATGGAACAGATTTACCAGCAAATGATCAGGATTTTAGCAACCAAAGGATATCTCAAACATCCGACTCAAACTCCACTTGAGTACGCTAGCTGTATAAGTCAAGACCAGCCTAAAGCATCCGCTGAGGTAATTGAGCAGATAGCGCATGCTTATATCCGTTGGCGTTATGGAGGTCACAGACCTAATATTAAACAACTGCGGCGGCGACTGAAGCAGTTTAGCAAAAATAGGTTTAAGGTTTAAAGTTAAAGGTTGAATGTTGAATGTTTAAAGTTTAAAGTTAAAGGTTTAAACTTTAAAAGTTGTTCGCGTAGCGTGGCCTATTGGCTAAGGTTTAAAGTTTAAAGGTTGTTCGCCCCGTATTCGGTGTAGGGTTGAAGGTTGCTTGAAGGTCAACAGTTAACAGTCAACGGTCAACGGTCAACGGTCAACAAACAGACTTTTCCTTTAATGGGGTTCATCTAAAGTATTTATATAATGACTGTTCTTCTACCTGCTGTTGTTTCGGTCGGTTTAATTATCCTGATTGGATTTATTGCTGGTCGCACGTTATCTCTGGACAAGCAAACTCTTTCTCAGGTATCTCTTTATATTCTCGTACCAGCGTTGATAGCAGACAGCTTGTATCGGACAACTCTGTCTACCGAAAGCACCATTGGTTTAGTCGCTGGGTTGATCATTACCGCTGTGTTGCTTTACCTACTGAGTTGGGGATTAGGCAAACTGTTGAAATTACCACCAGTTGTCCAAAAAAGCTTTATGGTTGCTGCTATTTTTCCCAATGCTGGAAACCTGGGGCTTCCTCTCAATTCCTTTGCCTTTGGTACACCGGGTTTAGAACGCGCTATAGTTTACATGATCACAGCTGCCTTGTTGATGTTTGCTATTTGTCCCGCCTTACTTAAAGGGGGTAGTATTAGTTCTGGAGTGCGCTTAACCCTAAAACTACCGCTACTCTGGGCAATGCTGGCAGGATTAACCTGGCGTTTATTGCGCTTAAAACTGCCTTTAGGGCTAGATCAGGGTATTCACCAGTTGGGTATGGCAGCAATCCCTATCGATTTAATTGTGTTGGGGATACAATTGTCCCGCACCCGTTTGGTGATAGGACGGTATGAGGTACTTGCGACTACCTTGCGTTTGTTGGTAGCTCCCCTCATTGCCCATACCGTTGGTCAAGCATTGGGACTGGAGGGATTAAATTTACAGGTGTTGGTGTTACAAAGTGCCATGCCTGTAGCCATTAGTACGGTAGTTTTGGTCACTGAGTTTGGGGGAGATGCTCCCTTAGTAGCACGGACAGTGGTTTTGTCTACCTTAGTGAGTTTCCTTTCTCTTCCCCTAGTTTTGTGGGCGACTACTTAGTTAGTATTGATGCATTAATAAGAGCTAAACTAGAGAATCTACGGACATAGAACTGTAAAAGATTTAACAGGATCAGTAATTATCTGGATTACGAAAGCTAGGTTAATTTGTCATCGTTACATACAGAGATTGTTTCTCTAAAACAAATCGTTAAGGAGCAGATAGCATCAACCGAGTCCCCTAACCGAAAATGTTTAGGTCAAGGCTTGGATGCATCAGCGAAGAGAATTGAAAATGCGATGTTCCTTCGGAACCGCTTCGCGATTGACCGTTCGCAGCAGCGTCGGGCAAAGCCTGAAAGGTCACGCTACGCGATGTTCCTTCGGAACCGCTACGCGAACGCAAAATCTACTACATCTGATAGACCATCCTTTTGAACTAGCGCTTTGTGAATTAAAAGCAGTTATGAATACTCAACTTGCCAGCCCACCTGCTCAACACGACAATTTAAATATCCCTACTCCCCATACCTCATGTGAAGAAGAAGGTATTGTTACCGATACAATTGAGGAGAATGGCAGTATTACCACCTTCGCCATCGCAGAAAAAGGGGGTGCAAGCACAAAGCGCCTTGTTAGAAGAAGGGGCAGACCTGCTCGAAGCTTTGAGTAACAACTTAACTGCTATCGAACACAAACAAAATCTCTCAGGCATTCATCTTGAACCATTGTCAGTGGAAAGAATCTCAATATTGGCACACTTGCCAATTTTTTAGTAATTATAAAGATTAGGGAATATAGCAATCCTAAACAGTTCTTACTCAGAAGCGATGCAGTCGCTCATGGGGGTTTCACCCACTCGCGCTTTGCATGGCTGACACTGAACAACTCAGAACTGAGCACTATTTTTAACGAAAGTATTGTTCACAAATGAATTAGGATTGCTATAGGGAGGAATGTCGCCCTCAAGGGGTGAGCAATCCACTAACAACTCCCTGATCCATTAGCAGCTTATGCTTGCAGCATTTAGGCAATTTGTCAATAGGGTGCAGTATATCTTCGGAGTAATATCAGGATGCATTTAACTATAAAATTTCCCTGTGTTCAGGGAAATAGAGCTTATATTATACCCAAATTAAATTGGCTTAGAGGGTGTTTGAAAATCCCAAATTTTTACCAAACAAAGTATGATATTGACTTGATTAGCCACACTATTATCTAGTAAACCGAAACAAAAAAAGAACTTGGGTAATCAGCAGAACAGTATAAATACTAGTTCGTTTTGTTTGGCAATAGATGAATATTTTAATTTTGGGCAATCCTGAAGATACTCACGCTGCACATATCAACCATGCTCTGACTAAGGCTGGAGGCAAGACAAACTATCTTGACACTTCTCTGTTTCCTACTAAATTACGACTATCTTGGCAGCCACACACTAAAGATGGAATTCTCACCCTATCCGATGGATATCAATTACGTCTGAGAGATATTCGTAGCATCTTTTGGCGTAATTTTTCCGGAGTTCAAATTCCCCCAATCAAAAATCCATTACAGCATAGAGTTGCTTTTAATGATGCTATGAGTACCCTAAGAACGTTGATGCAAGGAACCTCAATTCACTGGGTAAACTCATGGCAAGCTTATCAATTGCATAAGGAAAAACCTCTACAATTGAGCAAAGCTGAACAAATGGGTGTAACTATTCCCCATACTCTCATTAGTAATGATCCAGACGCTATCATTAAGTTTACGAAGTCTTGTAAGCAAGTAATTTTTAAGCCAGTCTATGGTGGTGCTCATGTCAAGTTTTTAACAGAACAACATCTACAACCTGAACGACTAAACTTAGCCCTGCGGCTTTCTCCTATAACTATACAGGAGTATATCCCTGGTACAAATATTCGCACCTATGTAATTGGGAACTCGATGTACTCGGCAGAAATTCGCTCCAAGTCTCTTGACTTTCGAGAAGATATCGATGCTCAATTGATTCCGGTCAGGCTGCCAAAGACCGTCCAAGAGCAGTGTAAAGCTATCACTAAAGCGTTTTGGCTCCAGTGGACGGCCATTGACTGGCGTTTAAAGCCAAATGGTGAATACGTGTTTCTTGAAGCTAACCCCAGTCCGATGTTTTTACACTTTGAGCAACAAACTGGTTTCCCTATCACCCAAGAATTAGTTAATCTTCTGATGAGTGATATCAATTGAGTCCTGAGTCGGAAAGTGCTGAGTTCCGACTCAACAGTTAAAAGTTAATAGTCAACAGTCAACAGTCAACGGTTTACAACATTAGTATTAGACTTACAAGCTAAGGTGTGAAAACCATTCATGACATGAACCGTTGGAGTATCGGGTGTGGGTATTGTGTACCAATCATTCTCCGATTCTTCTCGGCTAATTATACTACCCTGGGAATCGTATTGTTCAAAACGCGATGTACGTATGGAACGCTCAGGGCAATTAACTTGAACCGTGATAATGGCAGAATACACTCCTGGTTCGAGAGGATTACCAAATACTATCCTACTATCAAAGGAGTGGATGGGATTGCCCATTTTATCAGTGGTGCTGACCAAAGAATCGATATCGAAGTAGTGGATATTTCCTGTCTGAGCATTTGACATGACTCTGACCCAACGCCTTGATTTTGTCTGAGCTATAGCAGTCTGACACAGGCAAGCGATCGCAGATAAGATTAACAGAAATTTCCCCATAGAATTTACCAATAGTAGTATCAAACTATTAAGTATCAATTTAGTATCAACGGTGACAGCTCGGAAAGCTGCCACTGTGTTATAGTTAATAGTAAACTCTAGCAGGATTTATTTAACTGTTTCCGAAACAACCAGGCCAGCCCTATCACTCCTAAGGAGGCAGAAGACACTGGTTCTGGTACAGACTTAGACTCAGCCTTGTCTAGGGACTTCAATGCGGCTATTTTGGGCTCAGCCTTGTCTAGGGACTTCAATGCGGCTATTTTGGGCTCAGCCTTGTCTAGGGACTTCAATGCGGCTATTTTGGGCTCAGCCTTGTCTAGGGACTTCAATGCGGCTAAGGTGGATTCCCCTAGGATCTGATTGGCAGCTGTGGTTAGGTGGAAGCTATCCCAGAATAAAAACTCGTCTGGATTAGCACAGGCAATTAACTTTACATTTAAGCATTTTTCCGTCACATTCGTGAAACCAAAGTTTCCAGGATTGGCCAACATCTGATTAAATAGGTCATACTTATCAAACGATATCAGGTTAATGTCAGGTAATGATTGGCTCAAAACGTTAAGGGTGGAGTCCAACACAGAGTTATGCTGCTCGGTCAAATCCGTGAGGCGAGTCGATAATACACTACCTGGCCTGAGTCTTGGAGGCATCTTTCCCAAATCCGCTAAGTTAAGCACTAGGAAATTGCGAGCACCAAAGTTATACAGGGAGTTCAGTGCTGTCTCTATATTGCCTACGACCTGAGTCGGATTAGGAGGGTCAAAAGTCCGGTAATCATTGCTACCCGCCCACAGAATATAGAGGGCGTTGGGGTCAGCCATCTGATCAGATACAATCAGGTCATTGGTAAACCCTGCGACTTGGGTGAGTAATCCCGGTAAGCCTCCGAACTCACCAATACCACCGAATCCGGTTTCAGCACCACCAAAAGCAAAGTTGACGCTTTGATTAGTCGTCGCACCATTGAAGAAAAAACTCGCCCGAGGGCCATCGGGAGTGATAGTGATTGGAGAAAGTATCGGGACATTCGGTAACAGCACCGACAAGTCAGTAGATGGCTTCACCTCTATGTCCAAAGCATCTGCTAGATAATCTACCCAGATCGGACCATTGCTAAAACGTCCCTCAAAGTAGGGTAGACTCTGGGGAGTGATGGGAATGATGGGATTTACCTGATTGCGTGCCTTACTGAGATTGAAGACATTGCCAGGATCCGATAGGCTATCACCAAACACATAAAGATTACTGAAATCTAAATCATATGCCCTAGCTTCAGAGGGCAAAATTAAAGTGAATAGAGAAAATCCGAAGGCCGTAATTGCGTTTTTCATTTTTGATTGTCTGTGATTGTGTGCAGCCCTTTCAAGCCAAAACTAAAAACCTACAGACATAGAGTACTGGTTTTGGGTGACCCTCTTTATTAAGAGCTGGCAAAATTTTTGGATTATAGTATAAATAAAAAGTAAAGTATTACAATAACTTTAATCAGAGTATATTATTTATTTCATAGTAATGAGGTAGACACTATTATTCTCCTATTCCCAATTCCGAAGTTCCCTCTTATGACTTCCCTACTCCCTGCTACCTTTTGAAGTTATCAATCCTACTTATTAGTTATTATTGAAAGTTTCATAAAATTCTAATTTTTGCTTAACCATTCTATTATTAAGCAACGCCGAAATTTCCCCATAGAATTTACCAATAGTAGTATCAAACTATTAAGTATCAATTTAGGATCAACAGTGACAGCTCGGAAAGCTGCCACTGTGTTATGTTAGATGGTACTATCTAAAAGAATTTATTCAACTCTTTCCGAAACAACCAGGCCAGCCCTATCACTCCTAAGGAGGCAGAAGACGCTGGTTCTGGTACAGACTTAGACTCAGCCTTAGTCTCAGCCTTGTCTTGGGACTTCAGTGCTGCTAAGGTGAATTTCGCTAGGATCTGATGGCCAGCTGTCGTTGGGTGGGTGCTATCCCAGAATAAAAACTCGTCTGGATTAGCACAAGCAATAAACGTTGTTCCATCTAAGCACTCTTCGGTCACATTCGTGAAACCAAAGTTTCCAGGATTGGTCAAAATCTGATTAAATAGGTCATACTGATCAACGGATATCAGGTTAATGTCAGGTAAAGATTGCCTCAAAATGTTAAGGGTGGAGTCCAATACAGAGTTATGCTGCTCGGTCAAATCTGTGAGGCTAGACGATAATACACTATCTAGTCTCAGTGATTGAGGTATCTTTCCCAAATCTGGTAAGTTAAGCACTAGGAAATTGCGAGCACCAAAGTTATACAGGGAGTTCAGCGCTGTCTCTATATTGCCCACGACCTGAGTAGGATTAGGAATATCCATACTCTGATAATCATTGCCACCCAACCACAGAATATAGAGAGCGTTGGGGTCAGCCATCTGATCAGATAGGATTAGGTCATTGGTGAACCCTGCTACTTGGGTCAGTAATCCCGGGGACAACGCTTCGAACTCACCAAGGCCAGACACTCCGGTTTGAGCACCACCAACAGCAAAGTTTACACTTTGATTACTCGTCGCACCATTGAAGAAAAAACTCGCCCGAGGACCATCGGGAGTGATAGTGATCGGAGAAAGTATCGGGGAATCCGGTAACAGCACCGATAAATCAGTAGATGGCTTCACTTCTATCTCCAGAGCATCTGCTAGATAATCTACCCAGATTGGACCATTGCTAAAACGGCCCTGAAAGTAGGGTGGACTCTGGGGGATTATGGAAATGGTGGGATTTAACTGATTGCTTTCCTTACTGATATTGAAGACATTGCCAGAATCCGATAGGCTATCACCAAACACATAAAGATTAGTGAAATCTAAATCATATGCCCTAGCTTCACAGGACAATATTAAAGTAAATAGAGAAAATCCTAAGGCCGTAATTGTGTTTTTCATTTTTGATTGTCTGTGATTGTGGGTAGACCTTTCAAGACAAACCTAACAACCTACAGACATAGAGTACTGGTTTGGGTTACTCTCTTTATTAAGAGCTGGCAAAATTTTTGGATTATAGTATAAATAAAAAGTAAAGTATTACAATAACTTTAATCAGAGTATATGCTTTTTTCATAGTAATGAGGTACACACGATTATTCTCCTATTCCCAATTCCGAAGTTCCCTCTTATGACTTCCCTACTCCCTGCTACCTTTTGAAGTTATCAATCCTACTTATTAGTTATTATTGAAAGTTTCATAAAATTCTAATTTTTGCTTAACTATTCTATGATTAAGCAACGCCGAAATTTCCCCATAGAATTTACCAATAGTAGTATCAAACTATTAAGTATCAATTTAGGATCAACGGTGACAGCTCGGGAAGCTGCCACTGTGTTATCGTGTAAGCATTCAGCTATCAGCCGTTGGCCGTTGGCCACGCTACGCGAACAGCGGTCAGCTAATCAACGGGAGGTAGTAAACAAGCTGAGGGGTGCTAGTACGGCTGGTTGGAAATCCCTGCTCGTTTTATTCATCCGACCCCGTGTAGTTAAAGCACCTGCTAGCACCTCAAGTAGCACCATCTGTAGCGCATTAGCTGATAGCTGATAGCTGACGCCTGAATGCTTACGTTATCGTTAATAGTAAAATCTAGCAGGATTTATTCAACTGTTTCCGAAACAACCAGGCCAGCCCTATCACTCCTAAGGAGGCAGAAGACACTGGTTCTGGTACAGACTTAGACTCATCCTTGTCAAGGGACTTCAGTAATGCTATTGTAGATTCCGCTAGGATCTGATGGCTAGCTGTGCTTGGGTGGATGCTATCCCAGAATACAAACTCGTCTGGATTAGCACAAGCAATAAACGTTGCTTCATCTAAGCACGTTCCCGTCACATTTGTGAAACCGAAGTTTCCAGGATTGGTCAAAACCTGATTAAATAAGTTATTGGCATCTAAGGATATCAGGTTAATGTCAGCTAAGGATTGGCTCAAAACGTTAACGGTGGAGTCCAACAGAGAGTTATGTTGGTCGGTCAAATCCGTGAGGCGAGTCGATAATACACTACCTAGCCTCAGTGATTGAGGTATCTTTCCCAAATCTGGTAAGTTAAGCACTAGGAAATTGCGAGCACCAAAGTTATACAGGGAGTTCACTGCTGTCTGTATATTGCCCACGACCTCAGTAGGATTAGGAGGGTCTACACTCCGGTAATCATTGGCACCCGACCACAGAATATAGAGGGCGTTGGGGTCAGCGATCTGATCAGATACAATCAGGTCATTGGTAAACCCTGCGACTTGGGTGAGTAATCCTGGTAACAACGCCCCGAATTCACCAAGGCCAGCTAATCCAGCTTGAGAACCACCAAAAGCAAAGTTTACGCTTTGACTAGGGCATGTCGTCAGTTAGAGAATTGACAACCAGTCAGTGCAGCTATAGAACTGAGGGGAGTCAGGAAAACTCAACTAAGGAGGAAGTAATGCGTCGGTATGCCTTGCGTCTTGGATCAGTGGGA